>VGOX01000128.1 GCA_016875755.1 Chloroflexota bacterium | reverse complement strand
ATCGGCATCAGAACCTCCAGGTGAAATCGTTTGTCGTAAAACAACTTTACCCGATTTCTTTTGCCGATCAATATTCTTTTGTTAAACTGTCAGGTCGCTAGTAAATAATCATTAACAAAGAAGAACCCGCGCCAAAGTGCGGGTCCTTCTTTTATTTTTTCATTTCTGACTGAAATTTTTCTTTATTCGCAGAGCGCGCTGTTTTCCCGCTCGATGTTTTGATGATCCATTTATCATCGACCACTTTGACATGACGTAATGCAATCGCGGAGCTCTTCGTCACATGTTTGCGGATGGCATCCGCTATCGCCTTTTGCTCTGACGGGACAGTTGATTCTGCTTCGGCGATAATGACAACCTCTTCAGTCCCTTCCTCTTCATCGTATATACCGAAAGCAACGACTCTTCCCTTGTGGACGCCGTTTACTTCACTAGCGAGTGATTCCAGATCTTGCGGGTACACGTTCTTGCCGCCGACGATGATGAGGTCTTTCTTTCTTCCTGAAACGTACAACTCTCCATCCGCGATATAGCCGTAATCGCCCGTCAGGTACCAGCCGTTCTTGATGGCGGCTTCAGTCGCGTCGGGACGGTTGAAGTATTCGGTCAGCATGCAGTCGCTTTGCACGGCGATTTCGCCGACGGTGCGGTCTGGCAGGTCGTTGAAGGATTCGTCCACGATGCGGATCTTTGTGTTCGGTAGCGGCTGCCCGGACGAAGTCATCTGCATGGAGGGTTGGCCAGCTACGGGTGGAGTTGCGAGGCGCTGGGTCATGAACGTCTCACGGTCGATCACATCCACGACGGGCATTCCATCCAATGGACTTTGAGTCACAGCGAAGACGTTCTCTGCCATGGCGTAACACGTTTGTAATGCAGACTTGTTCAAGCCGTATGCGGAAAATTTTTCAAAGAAAAGGTCATGGCTTTCAACATGCACGGGCTCGGAACAATTGATGATTGCACGCCAAGTAGAAAGGTCAACGCCTTCAAGGTTGCGCTCGCGAATTTTGTGCGCACAAAAGTTGTACGCGAAATTCGGCAGCCAGGTGAGCGTGCCTTTGTATTGCGAAACAGCTTGATGCAGTTTATACGGCGCGCGCACCCAATCGAAGGGCGACATATTGACGAGCGGAATGCGCAGCAGCACAGGCGTGAGGAAACAAGCGATGAAGCCCATGTCGTGATAAAGCGGCAGCCACGAAACGATGACATCTTGCGCGGAGTCGATGCGCAGGGTTTGGCTGTAGGCGTTGAGTTGATTGAGCACCGCGCGATGTGAAAGCGCCACCCCTTTTTGCAAACCTGTGGTGCCAGATGAATGTTGCAGGACAGCGATGGCTTCTGGTGAAGATTTCAAACCTTGGAGAGTCTCGAAATTCGGCTCAGTCTCGGCTTCGATGGTGCTTGTGAGAATTACATGTTTAACCGAATCGCCTTCGGTGAGTGCGCTGCGAACTTCCGCTTCAAACTCAGGGTAGGTGACGATGGTGGTCGGCTTGGTGATGGAGATGAGCGAAGCGAGGTCGGCGCGGTATTTTTCGGGCGCGAGTTTCTCCGTCAGGAACGGCATGATGGAGGGAATCGCGCCGTGGAGAATTGCGCCCCAAAAGGCATAGACTAAATCCTCGCCATGTTGCAGGATGAGGATGACCACTTCGCCGGGCTGGATGCCTTCACGGGCGTAGGTAAGGGCGTAGCGATTCGCACCTCGGATCAGGTCGCGATAAGTGAGGGACCTGTCAGGCTGTCCTGCGTGTTGCAGAATGATGCTGGTCTTGTCAGGGATTTCTTGGTGGGAGAGCTGAAGGAGGTTGGGGAGAGTGGTCATTATTAGACGATGGACGATGAACGGCGGACGATAGACGAGTAATTCATGGTCAATACCCTTCGGGTACGATGTCGTCTATCGTCCATCATCATTTTTTTACTTGCGTGAAGCAATCAAGCTGGCAAGTTGGTTGAGATTATCAAACGTCTCTGCGTTCAATTCGGTATCTTCAACGCGGACGCCGAAAGTATCTTCGATGAAGAGCGCAAGATCCATCAGGCTGAACGAGTCGATCAGTCCGCTGGAGATGAGGGCTTCATCTGAGGTGATGACTTTATTAGGCTGCTTGAGAATTTTTTCGGCAATGAATTTTGCAATGGGGTAGATGATTTCAGTTGTCATAAATGATTCCTTTTACTGTGTTTTTACTCGTTATTCATTACTTGTTGCTTTTTTTACTGCTCCTGCAACCCCACCCTCACCGCATCCAACGCCTGCAAGGCAGTCAGGTTGCGCCAGGGCCAGCCGCTGAGCATGTTCTTGGGCTGGTCGAAGAAGTTGCGCGAGAATGAGAGGTGGAAGCCGTCATTCAATTCGGTGGAATGACCCTGATTCGGCAGGGGTTGAAGCGCTGCCCAAAAATTCCAGAGCGGGATGTCATATTCCACTGCGATTTCCGCAATTTCTGCGTTGATGCTGTGGTCACCTTCAAGGTTGTCGCCTTTGGTGGCGAGGATGGGAACCACGCCCTGCTCGATGGAATATTCGATGATCTGGCGCATGTACCTGCCATAATCATCGGCTGGGCGTCCGTTGAAGTTCGTCTCCAGACTGATGATGGCAATGCTTGGGTTGTTCAAACGGAATTCGCAGGCGATGGGCGTCTCGCCTTTTTCGCACATCTTCGGGTCTGCACGCAATGGAGTGAGAATCGCCGCCACATTATACCCGTCGCGCATGGCGAGGCTGGTGCGCGAATACGAGCCTTCGTAATAATCGATCGTATCCTGCAAATAGGCGTATTCTTCGCCGAGACTGTACCAGCCTTCATTGTCAAAGTCCACAAGATAGAAACCTGTATTGGTCTGGCAGTCACCGATCTTTGAGAAGGCCTTCGGGTCGCGTCCCATTGCCAATCCGCGTGCGTGGATTTCGCGGGCAGTGTTGGTCACTTCGGGCACAATGGACAGGGATTTCCATTCATCGGGTCCAAGCGGTGGGCGCGGTGTGGCAGTCGGTTCTGTCGATTCGACAATTTCAGTTGCTGCCTCGGTAACTTTCACAGGGGTTGCAGTAACTTCTGTTTCGGGTTGCGAAGTTGCAGGTGCAGTTGTGCAAGCGGCAAGCAACAAAATAGATAAAAGAAAAAGTTGTCGTACTTTCATTGTTCTCCTATGAGCAGACCGCGGACGATAGACCATTGACCATGGTCTGTCATCCGTCGTCTACCGTCATTTACAATTTTCGAGAATATACGGCGTGAGAGCTTCCGCCAGTAAATTCTCTCCCACAGGTGTGAGATGAATGGCGCTGTTGGTGAATTCATTTGCAGGCACGATGTCCCACAAGTCCACATACGTCCAGCCATTTTGTTGGCTCACCGCCGTCATGATCTCGCGGTAATCGTCATACGCCCAGCGCGGGTAGAAAAAATTATAGCGGATGTCGCTGTTCGCGCCCGAACTTATTAACATCGGCTCATTTACGAGAAGCATGGGCGTTTCGCCTACAACATTGAAACCCGCTTCCAGCGCATTGATGGCAAGATCATCTTCGGTCAGCGGCGCGGTCAAGTCGTGATAACCATCGTCCGCTTCGAAATCGGTTTGGGCTTTTTCATAATCAGACGGATAGACTTGGTCAATACCCGTGGCAGACCACATCACACCATAGATCTGCAAGCGGAAGAAGTCCGCCCATGCGCGACGGTTGCCAATGAAAGTTTTGTCCCAGAACGATTTGACTTCGAAATTAGGATCGTCCGCCTCGACTCTTAACTGGTAGCTGGTTGCCAGTTCCCGAGCCTTTTCTTCATTGTTAGCCACCAGCGGCGTGGACGTTTGCTTTTCCAGCGGGAACGCGTCGAGCGTGGTCATCCAGATGACAAGATCAGGGTCGTATTGCATTCCGTAAGATAGAAGCATTACATCTTTGGTCAGTGAGATGGTCGGGTAGCCCAAGTTATATGCGCGGACATTTTTTCCGCAGGCGTTGAGATTATCCGCGTTGAGTTGCCCTGCCAAAGTTTCTTCTGGCTTGAGCAAGGTTCCCCACACGGATGAATCGCCCACAATGATGACACGAAATTCATCGTCCGCTTTGGGTGTGCCTGCAATGACATGCGAAGCGAACATTGCGTCAAGGTCGAAGAGGCTGAGGTTGTAGGATTGTTTCGGATTCTCGCCAAAGGGAAGTCGCTCTCGCCCTGAGTATAGGACGTTGTATAACGAGAATTGTCCAACAATCGGCTGCCATGCAGCGATGACGAGGTTGAAGAGGGCGAATAAGAGCAGTCCCTTGATGAGGATGTTGAGGGGTTTGATTTCTTGATTCATGTGATTACCATGTCATTGCGAGGGCGCTCTTGCTCTTCCCTGCACCGAACGCAGGGCGGTGTGCCCGAAGCAATCTCCTGATAATTGGGAGGTTGCTTCGTCGGGAAGAGCACCCTCCTCGCAACGACATTAATTAACTCCAAACAATTTCAAAATGACTTGCCATGAAATAGCAGGCGATGATATTGCAAAGAATATCCATAGAATGGCTACGAAATGGAAGGTAAGCAAAATGCCACTGACGTTGAGGATAGCTTGCTTCGTTGGTGTCGTCGCCCATGCAGCGGCTTTGGCTTTGGTCATATCGTTCCAGCGGTTGTGAATGAAGAGTCCCAGCCCGTGCCACAAGCCCCAGAGGGTGAAGTTCAACGTCACGCCGTGCCAGAAGCCGATGAGCAGCATGGTGGCGACTTGAGTCAGCAGAATCATCATCGGGATGGACATTGGTTTCTGCCAAGACCTTAGCCAGCGGGTGATGGGATTAAAGAAGTAGGCGCGAAACCACTGGGTGAGAGTCATGTGCCAGTTGTTCCAGAATTGAGTCAAGTTGGGTTTGAGGTAGGGCGAGGCGAAGTTCTCTGGCAGTTTGATTCCGAGCAGTTGCGCGATGCCAAGAGCAATGTCTGTGTAGCCGCTGAAGTCAAAGTAAATTTGGAGCGCGTAGGCGTAGACGATGACCCACATCCAGAAGGTGGAGGTGACTTGGTTTGCGTTGGTGTCGTTCAGGGCGATGAGAGCCAGCGCGTCGGCGATGACGAATTTTTTGAACAAGCCAAGCAGCAGACGTTGACCTGCGGGGTAGAAGGTTTCAAGGTTCAGACCCGCAAAGGGAGCACGCAGATCTTTGATGAAACGTTCTAAGCGGTCAATGGGACCGGCGGTGAAGGCGGGGAAGAAGATGACATAGGTGATGAACTCGCCCACGTCTACGGAGGGGAAGCGACCCGATTGTTTATCGCGGATGGTGTGGATGAGACGGAAGGCGACATAGGAAAAGCCCAGCCATGCGAAATCCGTAATGCGTGATGCGTCAACATTTTGCCCGCTTAGTGAGCGTAGGAAGTACACCGTCCAGTAGGTGAGGGTGGGAACTTTCAGCGTGAGAAAAAGCCCGATGGTTAGAACCAAGCCCACCGTTAAGAAAGAAGCGCTGAAACGTGTCAGACGAGATAAAACTATCAGCGTCAGTCCAGTCACAAAAAAGATGAGGAGAGTCGTTTCGATCTGTGGCGGACGCGAGGCGGTGAGGAGTTGGAAGCTTGCGGGGAGGAAGCGGGTGAGGTTGAGGAGTAGGACGACGCCAGCAACGACGACGAGGATGATGATGTTTTTGCGCTGCTTGCGGGTTTCGTCGTCGGCGGTGATGAACCAGGTGAGGATGACGAGCACGAGTGTGGCGATGGGCGTGAAGAAGTCGGCGCCGCGGATGGGGAGGGCGGGTTGCAGCCAGAAGATGACGACGACGCTGGCGATGAGCATGAACCACGTCCTGCCGTGGTTGCGGAAGGTTGCTGCCCAGAGGAGCGAGGCGGCGGCGAGAATCAGGATATTTTCAAGCGCCATTTAGAAGCCTTGATATATCCACGTCGGGCTCGAGTCTGCGGTGAAGATGACGAGGGCGATGAGGATGAGGCAGAGGAGGAGGGCGAGTAAATTTTCTCGAGAGAAGAGGCGCTTCATTGGTAGGTGGTTAGTGGAGAGTATCCAGTGACCAGTTGCCAGTGGATACTGGTTACTGGTCACTTCCTCACTGGTCACTGTTCTTAGCGTACTCCGCAGACGAGCCAGTTGCCGTCTTGTTCGATGACTTCGTAGGTGCGGTCGGCGAGGTCGAGGGATTGGGGTTCGCCGTTGTAGCTCATGTTGAGCATACCGGTGCAGTCGACGAGAGTCTTGTCGCCATCGGTGCCGGATTCGGCGCAGGACATTCCGTCCACAGTGACTTCGACGAGGGCGAAGGAGTCGAGTTCGATCAGGGCATCATCTTCCCAGTCGGCGCAGGAGTTGGAGATGAGGGCGGCTTGGTCTTTGGTCGCAAGGGCGGTGATGTAGCTTTCAACGGCAGTGGTTGCTCCGCCCGAAGCGGACGCTCCGCAGGCGGAAAGGATTATGCTCAGGGTGAGCATGAGAATGGTGAGTTTGCTTGGCACAGGTTCCTCCATAAATTGGGTCAAACGATTGCGGATTATAGCATGGAGAAAAAACATAAAACATCTTTAACGCGAATGCCACGAATTTACGAATGAGTCCTCTGCAAGAAGCCGTTCATTAATAGCCAAAACTTGGGCTGAAAACCAGCCGGGAGCGTAGCCAGCGCGCCGAAAAAACGAAAAAAGAAACCACGGCGGCGGGTGCTGCGTCGTTTTGCAGG
>VGOX01000127.1 GCA_016875755.1 Chloroflexota bacterium | reverse complement strand
ATGACTGTGTGCAGCTGTGGTTTTCAGTCCCAACTTCGCCGCCAACTCCGCGTTGGATGGCTCGACTAAAATTGAACCGTCTGCAAACTCAATCGTCGGGATAATGCGTTTGCCATCGTTCTTCTGCAACACATACGCCTCACCCGCCTTATCTTGCTCGATATCTACCCACTTGTAGGGGATCTGATGTTCGCCTAAAAACTGTTTGCTGCGTCTGCAATCGGGGCACCAATATGCGCCATAAATCGTAATGTCCATGTGTGTAACTCCTTACTATATCTGAAACACAAGATGAGCAAACTCTTACATTTCGTAAGAAAGCATTGATCTTTTCACTCAAACCCACAAAGGAGACGCTATGAAAATAAAGATTTGGATTCTCGTCCTCGGGATGATACTGACCGCATGCACAGCCGCTCCGCAACCGACACAAATCGCATCAGACTCCCCCGCACCTGATTCTCCCCAACCAGCCTTAACCTTACTCCCAGCCGAATCTCCCCCACTCGGCGCCGAAAACGAATTCACCACCGACTTCAGTAAACATTCTGTGCCGTATAGCGAAATTCTTTCGGGAGGTCCACCCAAAGATGGGATTCCCTCGATAGATGCACCCAAGTTCCAGTCCACGAATGAAGCGGATGAATGGCTGGATGATAGAGAACCCGTCGTCTTCGTCCAAGCCAACGACGAAACAAAAGCCTATCCCATCCAAATCCTGATGTGGCATGAAATCGTGAATGATACCTTCGGCGGCGAACCGTTGATGGTCTCGTTCTGTCCGCTGTGCAACACGGCAATTGCTTTTAAGCGCACATTCAATGGGCAGATTTTGGATTTCGGCACCACAGGACGCTTACGCTACAGCAACCTCATCATGTACGACCGCCAGACCGAGACATGGTGGCAACAGGCAACAGGCGACGCGATTACAGGTGAATACACAGGCGCACAATTGGAGTTTTATCCTGCCACTATGATCTCATGGAAAGATTTCAAAGCGCAATTCCCCGATGGCGAGGTACTTTCACGTGATACAGGTCACCCACGCAACTATGGCAGGAATCCATATTATGGGTATGATGACATCAGTCAAACGCCTTTCTTATTCGATGGTGCGACCCTTAATCAACTTCCGCCAATGGCGCGTATATTGACTGTTGAAATTAATAATGAAGCAGTTGCATATCCTTATAATGTCTTGAGCAATGAAAATGTCATCAACGACACAGTGGGTGGAGAAGAAGTGGCTATCTTCTGGACAGAAGGAACCGCTTCAGCGCTGGATACCAGTAATATTCCTGAGGGACGCGATGTTGGCTCGGCAGTGGCGTACTCAAGAATCGTGGATGATTCAATACTTGATTTTGAATTCAGAGATGGGAAGATCTTCGATTTGCAAACAAGTAGCGAGTGGAATGTTCTGGGTCAGGCAATTACAGGAGAATTGAAAGGCAAACAGCTTACGCCAGTCATCTCCATTAACCACTTTTGGTTTTCATGGGCAGCCTTCAAGCCTGAGACAAGAATTTATCAACCCTGAATTGAGTCATCCTCGTCTTTCCTCCCTCCCAACCTTTGGCGGAAGGATTTGAGCGTCATGTGCGCACCCAACGTCTGCCGCAGACAAAATTTCATCAAGGGTCATTTCTTTTTGTCTTCTTCCAGCGGGGCGAACCCGCCGCCCAGAATTTCCTGCGCAGGTGAAACAATGACAACTGCTTTGGGGTCTTCCTTGGCAACGGCGTTTTTCAAGTTATGCGCTTCGGTAATGGTCAAGGCGCACATCAGAATCGAGCGGTTTGCGCCTGTATACATGCCCTTGCCCTGCATGGCGGTCACGCCGCGTTTGAGATCGGTGAGGATGCGGTTGGATACCTCTTCGGTTTTATCCGTGATGATGAGCGCCAACAGTTGACGGCGTCGGCGGCGCGGGGCGAGTAACGCGCGCAGACCCCGGTGCTTGCCCTGTTCCGATGGCGCAGCGGGCGCGGTTTCATCGCCAAAACGCGGCAGGATCTCGCCCGTGGCGCGGGTCATGTTGATAGTCGCAATTGCAAAGACTGTAAGGAAAAGGTAGAACGCCACGCCCAGCAACACCATCACCTCACCCGAGGCGGGACCCACAGATGCCCGCTCCATGAATTCCGTCACATCCTTTGGCGATTCGGGAAAGAGCCAAATCTTTGCGATCCATGAAGCAAGCAGGATCAAAAATATCCACAAATAATTTCTGCGTAAACGCCTGCCAAATGCCTCCCACATGGAAATCGGAAAACTCGGTGTGAGCAAATTTTCAGCGAGGTTCTCCGCCCATTCGGGCGAGGGATGAAATGGGGGAACAAGCATTGCCGCATAAAAATCCGTTTCCATCAGGCGCACGCGATAACTCCACAACTCATAGTAACGATACCGCCGCGCTTCGATAAATAAAAACCACAACACCAGCAAGGTATTCAGCAGGATGATCGCATGATGAACGTTCGCCTGGCTGAATGCAATCGAAAGGGTTGCACCCGTGGCAACCACTGCCCAGTTTGTGGTCGTATCCAACCGCGTGCGCCAGACGTTCGCGCGTTGAATTTCGGCGCGGAAGAAATGCACCATCGCCGTAACAAACTCACTGCTTCCAAGGTGATATCCGCGATACGTCCATACCGGCTCTTCGGCTGGGATGGATTCTTCCTGTATGGGTTTTGATTTTGTTCGTGTGGATTTTTTAACTGCCATTGTTTTTTCTTTCTGGATAAAGAACCGCCTCAGACTTAACTGAGAGTTGATTCTGTTTCTGAAATTTTTTCTTGCGCTGTAACTGAGTCTACACCCGTAGCAGAGATTGCTTCGTACTGCTTTCGTTACGTTTTAGTAGAGCGGGATATTATCCCGCTCTACATTTTATTTCGGTAACTTGTACGCCTCTTTCACCGGCTGAGCGGACGGGACAACCACATCGGTCTGCGATTGCCGTCCGGGCTGACCTTATCTGCGGGGCGCGTAAGAGCGAGCCATTCGCGGTACTTCTCCATCGATTTATTTGTATCCACGAAAAGGTCGCCTGCTTTTTCGCCTGCTTCTGCTTTGCTGACCTTGAACACCTTTTGCAGCCAGCAATGTACACCACTTATCGGATCAGGATGAACCGCATGGGCGAGGTTCTGGTTCACGCCGACGTTGCTCCACCAGATGCGGCTGGTGTCGGGGTCGGACGACTCCCATGCTTTGCCGCCGTGGACGACGCGCATGAGGAATCCGCCTTTGCCGTCATCGTGAAGTTCCACGAGATTCGACGAGCCTTTGCTTACGCCTTTATCTTCATTCAAACGCCAGCGTCCCAAGTGATGGCTGATGGCGATGATGCCAGGTTTGATGCCTTCGGTGACCCAAACCGAATCCACGAAGTGACCGATCTCGGTTTCGACTTTGGCGAGGTCGCCTGTATCGAGCCCGAGGCGTTGCGCGTCTTCGGGATTCATCCAAATGGGATTCTTGTGCGAGATTTCATACAGCCATTTCGCATTTGCCGAGCGCGTGTGAATCAATGTCGGCAAGCGGAAGTTGGGAAGCAGAATCATCTCGCCTTTGGAGCGGTCGATCGTATCAGGGTGAACGTGACTCTTCACCGACCACGGGATGACATTCTCTTTTTCAGCCCAGCCCCAATTGGAGAGCGTGTCGCTGAAGAATTCAAGTTTCTTGGATGGCGTGTCAAAGCCCGCCTTGGGTTGTCCATCCACCATCAAGCCGAGGACAGCGCCAGAAGAGTCTCGGGCACGATCAAATTCATCGGTGGTCAGACCAGCCTCAGGCGTGGTGTGAAGCGTTTTGTCAAAGGGAGAATAATTTTCCTTCTTCACTTCGAAGACGCCATACTTGCGCATGTACGCCAGCGGAGTCAATCCTTCTTTTGCGGCGGCTTCGGGCAGACCAGGCACGGAGTTCTCAAAGATCCATTGATAGTATTCATCCACGGTGATGATCTCACCAGGGCGATACGGCGACTCGAACCACTGACGAATGCCAAGCGAACCATCTGGATCCATCTTCGCGGAAAGTTGAATCCAGAACTCGTTTTCTTCCCACACTTCGCCAGGGTTGGCTTGATAGGTAAAGTCCACTTTCATGCCCGCGCGTTCCATCGCGACACGGCGCACAGGTTGACGGAACGCGATCCACTGACCCGCGTGCGTTTCCTGACTCATCAGGTCATGACGCTCAGGTCCGTGACCCGTGGGCAAAACATAATCCGCGAACCATGCGGTCTCGTTCCACGTGGGCGTGAGCGCCACATAACATTTGATCTTTGAGTCTTCATCCTTGAGCGCCTTGAGCCACATGAAGCCATCGGGGTTGACCCACATCGGGTTGTAGACGCGCGTGAAATATACGTCAATGTCGCCGCGACCTTCTTCAAGCATGTGCGGCAAAAGAATGGACATCTCATAATGCGCGAGCGGATACTCGATAGGGTAGTGCAGTTCGTTCCATGTTTCTGGAGCGGGCGCACCTTTGAACGGCTTGGGCACGAACTTATTCCAACCCGTCATCGACGTGCCGCCCTTGTTGCCGATACTGCCCGTCAACACGTTGAGGAAGAGCAAGCAGCGCGCCACTTGCCATCCACCCAAATTGCCGACGCTAGCACTGCGCCAAACGTGTGTGGCAAGTTTGCCTTCGCAATTAGCAACCAGTCGCGCCGTTTCTTGAATTCGCTCGATCGGCACTTCTGATTCTTGTGCGGCACGTTCGAAGGTGTATTCGGCGTAGAGGTCTTTCAGAAGCGCGTCGAACAGGTTGAATAATTCATTGTCAAAAGTCGAAGGTCGAAGGTCTTTGGGTGTTGCTAATGCAGTTCGAATCTTTTCTGAAAGTTCACTGCTGTTAACTGTCAACTGCCCACTGACAACTGCACTCAGTGTTTCCTTCCAGTTGACCCATTTCTGCATGAAGTCTTTGTTGTATAAATTATTTTGGATCAGATGATTCGCGATCGAAAGCAGAATTGTATTTTCACTACCCGGGTAGGTCGGCAGCCAGACGTCACTCATGGAAGCGGTGTTGCTCAAGCGAGGGTCAAAAGTGATGAGTTTCGCACCATCCGTTTTGGCTTCGATGATGCGCTGGGCATGCGGGTTGAAGTAATGTCCCGTTTCGAGGTGACTTGAGATCAGCAGGATCACTCGCGCGTTCGCAAAGTCTGGGCTGGGACGATCCTGCCCGAGCCAGAAGTTATAGCCTGCACGCGCCGATGATGAGCAGATGTTAGTGTGGCT
The DNA here is from genome assembly GCA_016875755.1 of Chloroflexota bacterium. Taxonomy (GTDB): domain Bacteria; phylum Chloroflexota; class Anaerolineae; order Anaerolineales; family Villigracilaceae; genus Villigracilis. The sequence continues at coordinate 1,429 of VGOX01000127.1, read as the reverse complement.
GTTGTGACCGTCCATGCCCCATGCTTGAACGATGCGGTTGGTGTATCCGTCTTCGCCAGGGCGACCGACGTGATAGACGATCCCATTCGGACGGCGTTTCTTGCTCTCGCGCATTTTCTCTGCGATTTCAGAGAGCGCCTGCTCCCAGGAAATTTGCTCCCATTTGCCTTCACCACGCTTTCCGACTCGTTTCAGCGGATAAAGAATTCTTTCGGGGTCATAGACTTGGTTATGAGTCGCGGGTCCCTTGGCGCAGTTACGTCCGCGTGAGCCAGGGTGGACGGGGTTGCCTTCGAACTTGCGGATCTCGTAGGTATCCTTGTCCACGTAGGCGAGAAGTCCGCACGCAGATTCGCAGTTGAAGCAGACGGTTGGCACGAGCGTGTAACGCCGCGCTACTTTCTTGGGCCACTCCTTGCCATCCCACTCGACCCATTCATCCCATACGTCAGTTGGGGGATACTGGCTGATGCGCCCATCCTCGTGGACGACTTCAGTCAGTTTGATGGGCTTGCGATCAGAGTCCGTGAATTGCGGGACGGCGGTGCCTGCGGAGGTTTGAGGGATTTTTGTCTGTGTCATTGGTTTCTCGATAATCGTTATTCGATGCTTGGCGTTCACCCTCATCCCCAACCCTTCTCCCGAGGGGAGAAGGGAGCCGAGTCAGAAGAGCAGCCAAATCCCCTCTCCCTATGGGAGAGGGTTAGGGTGAGGGAGTGTTACGAATTCGGAATGTACTGCGGCGCCATCACGAAGGCGTATTCATAGAAGAACAAGCCGACGAGTGTGGCAAAAACGGCAACGGGCAGTGCGGGCGCGAAGGCGATCATCAGCGCGAGCGGAATGACATGTCCAAGCGCGATGCCGCCCCACCAGTAATGGTTGCGGAATTTGCCGTGGGTCATTTCACGGGAGGCGAGCATGGCAGTGTCGGTGGGGAAAGAATTGAGTTTGCCCGCGAAGGTCATCAACAAATTTACGGCGATACTGGCAGGGAAGAGAACAGTCAGCAAAGCAGTCAGGTCAGCGGGGAAGTTGACGAAGAGATTCAGGACGAAGAACACGCCGCTTGCAACCATTGCAGATTGTGACAGCAATTGGAAGGGCAGTAAATTGCTCTGCCACATGTCGCGCCCTTCGGCTTGACCGAGCAAGAAGGCGGTATAAATAACCACTCCCAACCCAAACGGGAAGACGATCCACGCGGCGATGGGGCGAATGCTTGCTACAAAATCCGCAGGGAGGATGTTCCAGAATGCGCCCGCTTCGAGCAGCCACCACAACCCAGCCACCGCCGTGAATGTGACCATGATGTACGCGCCGCGCGCCACCCATGATTTCCATTGCGGGCGCAGCAAAATGTTGAGGAATCGTTTGGGTTGCGACAGATCTTTGATGAGCAGGATGGTCGTGATGAGCATGAAGACCA
>VGOX01000126.1 GCA_016875755.1 Chloroflexota bacterium | reverse complement strand
AGCACCCGCCGCCGTGGTTTCTTTTTTCGTTTTTTCGGTGCGCTGGCTACACTCCCGGCTGGTTTTCAGCCCAAGTTTTGGCTATTAAAGAACGGCTTCTTGCAGAGGACTCACAGGAAGATCAAATGCGAAAAGCACCTGCCCCGAGAAATTCCGACGGGTTTGAAAACTAAATCCTCATCCCCGCCCAATTGGGCGGGGATGTTTTTTACCTTAAGAAAAAATAAGAGTCAGTGATTCACCTTCGATATAATTCAGGGTAGGAATTATAGAAACCTTCACCTATCTTTATGTAGAGAGAAAATCCCCATGTCTCCAAACTGGAATATTTCAACAAAGTACATCGTTCTCAGTATCGTGTTTTTTGCGTTGATAGCAATCGTGTCTTTTGCGCGCCCGTTGGTTGGTCCGCTGGTGATCTCGGGACTTTTGGCTTTCATCCTCGCCCCGCTGGTGGATAAACTCGCCGCCCATCGTCGTATTCAACGCGACACTGCCGTAGTGATCGTTTATCTGTTCTTTTTTGCACTGCTGATCGCCATCCCTTCCATTATTGCGCCGATTGCGATCAATCAGGTTTTAAATCTTTCGATTGATCTGCTGACCGTTGAAGTACAGATCGAGGAATTCCTCAGCCGTCCGATTTTGATCGGTGGGCTTTCCGTCAACCCGCCTGTGCAATGGACACAAAACATCAATCAATTATTGCAGAATTTCATCGGTCAGGCATCCACAGGCGCGTTGGATTTAATTGGCGCAATATCCTCCAACCTGGCTTGGTTTCTCGTTATTTTGGTGACAACGTTTTACTTCCTGAAAGACAGCGCCAAATTACAAAACTGGTTCGTAGAACTTGCTCCGCCGGAATATCATAATGATGCACGAAGGTATCTGCAGGAATTAAACCGTATCTGGAGCGCATACCTGCGCGGACAAATAATTCTGGTATCCCTGATTACCTTCTTCACTTCGGTGAGCATGGCGGCGGTGGGCTTGCGCGGCGCAGTCGGTTTTGGAATTCTGGCAGGCATTCTCGATCTCATTCCCTCTGTGGGTCCGCTTGTGGCAGGGATAATCGCAGGGCTTGTAGCCTTAATCTTCGGGTCATCCTATCTGGATATTTCAAATATTCTTTATTCCGTGATCGTTGTTGCCATCTTTTTCTTCATCCAACAAGTTGAGAATATTTGGTGGCGTCCGCAGATCATGGGACATCACCTGCGCCTGCACCCCGGGGTGGTTTTCGTGGGCGTCATTGGCGCACTGGCGCTTTCGGGTGTATTGACCGCACTGGTCATCATTCCACTGATGGCTTCGATCTCCGTGCTATTGGGCTATATCAAAGCAAAACTGCGCGGCGAAGATCCCTGGGCAGATGAATCCACTCTGCCTGAAGCAGAGCAGACGGAAGCATAAACGCGACATCCCCGCCATGTGACGGGGATGTCTTTTTAACAATGCGCTTCTTTCTTAATGTGTAGCCTGCCAGCCCGCTCAGGCATTTTTCTACCCCCAGACAAAACCCGCCACAAAACAAGCCGTTGTCAGCAGGAGCAGCAATGGGAACAATCTCATAATTCTCTCGCGGGAGAGAATCGGTTTGCCCATTTTCAAAAAGGACAATAACAGCCCGCCAATGCCGATCAGCCCGCCGCCGATGCCAACGAAGGCAAATGGCAGTTTCATATCACCCTGAATGGCAAGGAAAATGGGCAGCAGAAAGATCGTCAGCCCCGAAATGCCATGGGTGAGTGCCAATATGATGACGGGCATCTTATTTGTCATGGGAATGGCGCGGGTAAATGTCACAGCGAGGAAACCGATGATGGTGAAGATCAGGTATGCGGTCCGAAACGAGGCGAGGTGATTCCACACCAATCCCAGTGAAAGCGAGAGCGGGATAATAGTCGAGAGAATGAAAACGATGGGCAGGTCCAGCACTTCAAAACCGAGGATGAAGATCAACAGCGCAGCGATGAGCAGGATGCCAAAGCCGATGGTGTAGGCGGTGACGGGAAGTGTGGCGAGCCCTTCGATGCCCTCGGAAACCTGATAGGATGCCAGCAAGGCGGTGAAGAGTAGAAGGGTTCGATCAAGCGAGTTCAGTTTCATGCGCGGTACGGTTTAGATGACTTCCAGAACAACGAGGATCATCGAGGCGAGCATGTACACTGAGGCGTATTTGAACAAGCCGAAGTTGATCATTTCGGTTGGCTTGAATGCGATGGCGCCAGCCAGCATGAACAGGCCTGCCGAAAGCACACCGAGCAGACGCATATAGCCGTCGTGCATTCCGATGCCGTACCCTGCTGTGACCATGGCAACTGCGGCTAACACTGAAGAGATGGCGATGGCGGCGCGGGTGACGCCCAGCCCATAGGTCGATGGGAAGTTGGGCACACCTGCGTCGGCGTAGTCTTTGGCGAACTTCATGCTGAAGGTGAGGGTGTGGGTGGGAATCCAGAGCAGGATGCCAAGCGCAAGCATAATGCCGATCCAATCAATTGCGCCGAGGCCCAACGTGCGCCCCGCCAGAATGGGCATGGCGCCCGAAATGCCGCCCCAGAGGATGCTCCATGCGGTGCGGCGTTTGAGCCACATGCTATATATGACCACATCGAAAAACAGCCCGGCGAACACGACAATGCCGTAGAGTACATCCATTGCCAATGCCCAACCGACGCCGATAACCGAAACCAGCAAGCCGACCAACAGCACTTCGCTGCCTGCCACCAATCCTTTTGAGGTGGCGCGTTTTTGGGTGCGGCCCATTTTGGCGTCTATGTCACGGTCCCACCACATATTGAGGATGGTGCTGCCCGCAATCGCAAGAAAGAGACTGGCGGATAATTGAAGAATTGTGGAGCTGGTGATGGACGTCGCGCGCGCGCTCATATAGCCTGCCAGCCCGGTGGCGAGCAGCAAGCCCGATTGCGAGGGTTTGGTAAGTGACCAATAATGTCTTAGTTTCCCGATGAAAGGCATGTGTTTCTCCTGAAGCAATGGTTGATACTCGATTGATAATGCCCCCTATTTTACCTTACCCGATTTAGCCGAGATCAGATTTTCTTCCCTGTACCTATGGCTTTAGCGAGGTTTAAAAAACAGAGCTTAACGCAAAAAGCGCAAATAGGGCGAATTCCGCGCAAAAATTGCGCCTTTCGCCATTTTTGCGATATTCGCATAAGAATTTCTGACTTTGCTACAGCCATGCTCCCATGCCGAACACACCTTTCGTTTTTTGAGTGGATGACGTATACTCCCGCGCTAGAAATTTTCCCGCTTCTTTTCTGGACCTGCACCTGCTCTTTTTTTCACGAGCGATCTCCACGCCGATGCGGAAGATTTGGCAGGGTCTTCACGTCTGCTACCCAAACAACAACAAGTTGTTTGGGTACTGATTTAATGAGGAATCGTAAGGCTGTATTTTTATTATTCAACTATATAATTTAAGTATCCACATGCGTTTTCCCTTTTTCTCCCTATTCTCCTTCGACCCAACTGCATCACGCAATATTCAGGAATGGCGTGTCCATGTCCTGGAGGGAATCTTGCGCGGGGTGCTGGTTCTCTGGGTGCTGGCGCTCATCAGTGGAATAAACAACGCTGTGAAAACCTATCGTCTGGAAGCAACCGAGACGCCGAACGCGCCAGCGATGTTGGCTCTGGCTTTGGCGGTATACATTGGCGCGACGGCGTTGATCGTTACCGCCACATTTTCTCGAAAACTTTCATTCACGATTCGGGCTTGGGGATTGCTCACCGCCCTTTATATTGTTGGCGCCATTGGATTGTGGTTTTCTTCCATGAGCGGAGATGGGCGGGTCATCCTTTTTGCATTTGTCATCCTTTCGGCGGTCTTTTTTGACTTGCGCTACAGCCTGCCCGTTTTTCTACTCAGTCTGGTGACAATGGTCCTGATCGGTTGGCTGCAGGTTCAGGGGATTGTGGTCGTACCTCCGGAACGTCAGATTAATTCGATGGATGTCGGGGCGTGGGTGAGCGGCACCACGTTCTTTCTGACATTAAGCATGGCGGTGCTGATCTCGGTCACATACCTGTTGCGAACCTTGGGTGGAAACCTGGAGCGATCGCAGAAGATTTTGCAACGCGAGCAGCGTCTTTCTCAGATCTTGCGCACAGTGACAAGCATCAACCAGTTTAACGTCCGTGAGCGGGATGCCGATATGCTGCTTGCTGATGCGTGTAAACTGCTGGTGCAGGGGCAGGGATATTCCTTCGCCTGGGTCGGTTTGCTGGAGCCGGACCAAGTGTCCCTTAAGCTTGCGGCGCAGGCTGGTGATCTGATTTCCCCATCCCGATTTTCCCTGCGGATTGATGAACATAACTCCAATGGAATAACCTGCGCCATCAAGGCAATTAATTCGCGTATGTATTTCCGTGTGGAGCCAAATGGGGAAGATGATATTTGCAAAGGCTGTCCGCGGCTTGAGCAGTTCCCGCATCGCTCTGGGGTGGCGCTGCCCTTGCTGCGCGGCGAGCGCAAGCTGGGTGTTCTGGTTGTGGATCATACCGTGCCATCTGGCATATTTGACGATGAGGAGATCCAACTTCTTTTGGGGTTGTCGAACGATCTGGCGTATGCGCTTGAAAAACTTGAATCAGACCGTCGCCTCGAGATCTATGCACAGAACCAGCAGTTGCTGCGGGAGATCACGAACATTTCGCTTGAATTTTCAGATCTGGAAATGATGCTGGATAAAGTAACGTGCAAGCTTGCTGAAAAACTTCGAGCTGATTCGCACTACGTAAAATTATTGGATTTTGACACGATCCAAACAAGGCTGGTCGCGAAATCTTCTATGATGCGGGATGTGTTCGATACTTTAGTGGTGCTCCCCGAAAGCCGTTTGTTAAGTGATGCTCTGCTTGAGATCGGGGAAATGCTGGTTATTGAGAATATCCTTGATACCCCTTACATTAGCATCGATATTGCGCGCCAGTTCCCGATCCGTTCTGTTTTGGGGTTGCCGCTGATCGCCAATAACCAGAAACTTGGGACGGTGATTCTTGGTTATGTCCATCCGCACGAGTTCACAGAAGAGGAACTCGATCTTGCACAGCAGGCGGCCGGGCAGATCGCTCTGGCCGTATCGAGGGCAAATCTGGATCTGGTGACCCACTCCAAGGCGGTTGAGTTGGAGCGTTTATATGCTGCCGTGCAGGATATGGCATCCAGCTTGCTGGACGCGCCAGCCTTGTTGCACAAACTTGCGCATCATATGACCGAGGCGGTACAAGCCAGCAGCGGCTATATCGTTTCGATCGATAAAAATGTGGAACAAATGGAAGTTGTGGCGGAGTACTGGGGGAGCGACGCTTCTTCTGCTGAGACAAAATCTGACTTGGGGCGACTCTTCCATACTTCTGACTATGGGACGGTTCTTGGCGCTTTGCAGGCTGGTGAAGTTATTGTTTTGCATGATGATACGCCTGGTATGAGCATCGTTGAACAGGAACAATTTCAAGAGTATGGCATCAAGTCCATGATGTTTGTGCCGATCATGGCGCATGGACAACTGCTCGGTGATATCGAGCTTTGGGATAGCCGCAAGACGCGAATTTACCCAAAAGGATATCCGACTTGCAAAAGCCATAGCAGGGCATGCCGCATCCATTATTGAGAATCTCAATCTGGTGAATGCCGTCCGCGCTTCTGAAACCCGTTATCGTACGCTGGTGGAACAGGCTTCTGACGGCATCTTCCTTGCAAATGCCGAGCGCAGGTATGTGGATGTCAACCCAAGTGGGTGTGCCATGCTGGGATATTCCCGCGAGGAATTGTTAAGCCTGCGCATGGATGACCTTGTTTTCCCGGAAGATATTCTTGTGATGCCGTTTCGTGTGGATGATTTGCGATCTGGGAAAACCGTGGTTGTGGAACGGCGCTTGAAATGCAAGGATGGCTCTGCTGTGCCGACAGAGATCAGCGCCAAGCTGCTGCCGAACGGATATATGCAGGGTATCGTCCGTGATATTAGCGAGCGGAAGGAAGCGGAACAGGCATTGGCGGAACGCGAGGCCTACTTCCGCGCATTGATCGAGAATTCGGCGGAAGGGGTCGCGATTTTGGATACAGAAGGCATTGTCCGTTATCTGGCTCCTTCCGAGATAGGCCTGACCGGATACACGCCAGAAGATGTTATTGGGAAGAGTGTTTTTCAGTTCATACACCCGCAGGATAGGCTCAGGGTGGAGCAAATCTTCACTGAAGGCGCATCCGTTCCGGGTGCGGTGCGAAGCGCGGAATATCGTCTTAAGCGCAAAGATGGAGAGTTGCGTTACTTTGAGATCATGGGTCATAACTTATTGGATGATCCGCATGTGGCAGGCATTGTTGTCAATTATCGCGATGTGACCGAGCGTAAAAAAGCCGAACAGGCACTGCAGGAGAGCCAGTCTCGTTTGCAGGCGGTGATCTCAACTGCCTTGAATGGCATTGTGACGGTTGATAGCGAGCATCGTGTGATTCTTTTCAATCCATCGGCTGAAAGGATTTTTGGCATCACGGCAGACAAGGTGCTCGGGCAGCCGCTTGATATGTTCATCCCTGTGCGGTATCAAAAGAATCATTCAGACCGCGTACGAAAATTTGGCGAGACCGGGAATTCTGCCCGAAAAAAAGGGTTGCTCGATAGTTTGTATGGACGACGCGCGAACGGTGAAGAGTTTCCGCTCGA
>VGOX01000125.1 GCA_016875755.1 Chloroflexota bacterium | reverse complement strand
AGACCTTTGATGCCTTGGCTTCCGACTACCTTTGCCCAATCGCTCACGGTCGCCCGGCTTACGCCTAATTGCCGCGCAATCTCGGCTTGGCTTAATTTACCGGCTTTCAGCAATCGTCCGCCTTCTTACCGTCTTTCTTCCATTTGTTCTCGCGTTAGGTAGGATGGCTTCCATGTCATCCCACTATTGTAAGGCTATTTTCGTTACTCTGAATAAATCTATTTTTCTTCGAGTGGGGCAAAACCGCCGCCGAGGATTTCCTGCGCAGGCGAAACAATGACAACCGCCTTCGGGTCTTCCTTTGCAACAGCTGTTTTGAGGTTGTGCGCTTCCGTAATTGTTAGCGCGCACATGAGAATGGAACGGTTCTTACCTGTGTACATGCCCTTGCCTTCGAGGGCGGTCACGCCACGTTTGAGATCCGTGAGAATTCGGTCGGATACCGCTTCTGCTTTATCCGTAATAATGAGCGCCAGCAATTGTCTGCGTCTTTTGCGTGGAACAAGTAAGGCGCGCAAACCTGTATGCCTGCCTTCCATGGATGGGGAAGCGGGGGCGACCTCGTCGCCAAAGCGCGGCAGGATCTCGCCCGTGGCACGGGTCATGTTGATGGTTGCAATGGCGAACACCGCCAGAAAAATATAAAAAGCGATTCCCAACCCGATCATGATCTCGCCTGTCACAGGTCCCACTGCGGCACGGAGTAGAAATTTATCCATATCTTTTGGTGCTGTAGGGAAGAGCCAAATTTTTGCCACCCATGCCGCAAGCAAGATCAAAAAGATCCAATAATAATTTCTTCGCAACCTTCTGCCGAACGCCTCCCACATCGAGATCGGGAAACTTGGGGTGAGTAAATTCTCGGCCAAATTTTCAGCCCACTCAGGAGACGGATGAAACGGGGGCACAAGCATGGCTGCATAAAAATCCGTCTCCATCAGGCGGACGCGATAACTCCACAATTCGTAGTAACGATAGCGCCGCGCCTCGATGAATAGAAACCATAAGATCAGCAGCGTATTCAGCAGGATAATGGAATGATGAACTTCCGATTGGCTGAACGCGATCGAAAGCGTTGCGCCTGTCACAACCACCGCCCAGTTCGTGGTCGTATCCAATCGCTGCCGCCAGACATTCGCCCGCTGAACTTCGGCGCGAAAGAAATGCACCATCGCCGTAACAAATTCACTGGCTTTCATTTGATACCCGCGATACGTCCAAACGGGTTCCTCGATCGGCTTATCTTTTTTGGGTTTCGGTTTTGCCTTAGTTTTGGTGGATGATTTAACTGCCATTGGATTCTCTCTCTGGATGATGTTTCCATTGTCCGCTTCAAACGACGGGCGGGCTGCTTCTGCTTCGGATGATTTTTTTTCGCTTCAAGAATTCTCGATATGTAATGTAACTAGGGAGGGACGAAGGGAATTAAAGTAATTATATAAGAGAAACCAAGCCATTATCAGCAGAGATTATCCGCTGACTCTCAAAAACCCCGCCAGTGGTATGGAGTCATTATGATCTGATAAAAATCAGGAAAGAATCAATTGCTCGATGGCAAATGCAACGATGTCTTGAACGCTGCGATGTTCCAGCACAGTGCGTGATATCTGCCCTTCCATCCCCAGTGCAATGACGCCGTGGATCTGTCCCCATATTGTGACGGCTGTCATATCTGAGGGTGAGGCGCGCAGGATTCCTGCATCCTGACATGCTTGAACGATTCCCACCACCCGCTCGAATGTTTTATGGGAAATTTCCAAAAACGCTGGATATTCCTTTTCTTTTTCCAACACACCCGAAAACATGATCTTGAACGTATCCGCGTTGTTCATGGCAAATCGAACATATGCCTGTGAACCTTCGATCAATTGTTTTTTAGGATCGTACGGGTAAAGGGATGTCACCGCATCCAACTCAGCATAAAGTTGATTGAACCCCTCTGTAGAGATCGCTGCAATGAGTGACTGTTTGTCCGGGAAATGTGCATACGGCGCAGAGTGACTCACACCTGCCCGTTGCGCCACTTTGCGCAGGCTTAACCCGCCGATACCTTCTTTCGCCAAAATCTCCACCCCAGCGTTGATAAGGGCGTTCTTCAGATCTCCATGATGATACTTTTTCGACGGCATGGGTGAGATGTTAAGCGAAAATCTTGACACCGTCAAGATAGTGTCCTAAAATCTGGACAGTGTCAAGTTTATAAGGAGGATGCTTCATGGGAACGTTTGAGTGTGAAAAGAAACAGATTGTTGAAACTGCGCATGAATTGGTGCGAAAGGGATTTTTGATGGCTACCGGGGGCAATCTGTCGTTGCGGGTGAAGGGACAGAATGCTTTTGCCATTACCCCGTCCAACTACGATTACATGAAAATGACATTGGATGATGTCTGTATTCTGGATTTTGACTTGAATGTCATTGAAGGTCATCTCAAACCTTCGGTAGAGTCTGCCATGCATGGGGCGGTGTATCAAGTACGTGGAGATGTGAATGCCATTGTCCACACGCATCAGGTCTATACCAGCGCGTTGACGTTGATCAAGTCGCCGATTCCTGCATTGTTCGACGAACAGGCGCGGTTTCTGGGGCGCGGCGTGGAGATCATTCCGTATGCGCCGTCAGGGACGGGGATGTTGAAGAGCACGGTGGCAAAGCATGTGAAGAATAACAACAATGCTTTCATGATGCAGAATCACGGCGCTTTGGTTTTTGGGCATGACATGGAACGTGCTGTGCATAATGTGGAGATTCTGGAGAAATGTGCTATGGCGTACCTGCTGGCAATTTGCACCGAGCGCAAGATCAGCAAAATTCCACTGGCAGTGCGTGAGATCGCGTTCGCAAAATTACGCAAGGATCAGAAAAAAGCCGCGCAGGGCGAAGAAGTGAAAGGCGGAGAATAAAATGAACGAACAGAACTACGCGATCAGTGAATATCACGATGTAGATGAAGTGTACAAAAAACTGAATGCTCTTGTCAGTCAGCCTCTTCGGCATGTAAAACGCGAGACGATGCAAGAGTTTCTGGGGTATTTCGACAACCAATGCAAACGCTCGAAGGAATTAACCGACGAAGCGAAAAAATATATCCCAGGCGGGGTGCAGCATAATCTGGCATTCAATTATCCCTTCCCGATCGCGATTGAAAAAACAGATGGCGCGTATCTATGGGATGCCGATGGCAACCAGTATATTGATTTTCTGCAGGCGGGTGGTCCGACTTTGTTGGGCAGTAACTATGCGCCTGTGCGTGAAAAAGTCTTTGAGATGTTAAGAGACTGCGGACCCGTTACAGGTTTGTTCCATGAATATGAATTGAAACTTGCGCAGCTTGTCAATCGCTTCATGCCTGCGGTGGAGATGTTCCGCATGTTGGGGTCGGGGACGGAAGGTGTGATGGCTGCGATCCGTGCGGCGCGGACATTCACGAAGAAAAAATATGTCATCAAGGTCGGCGGCGCGTATCACGGCTGGAGCGACCCAATGGTCTATGGGTTGCACATCCCCGGCACGGGTCGGCTTGAGTCGACGGGTATTCCGCGCGGGGCGAGCGCGTCTACGCGTGAGTTTTTCCCGAACAGTCTCGGGGCGTTGAAACGTCAACTTGTAAGGAACAGGCTGATGGGCGGCACTGCGGCGGTGATTGTCGAACCGTTAGGACCCGAATCGGGGACGCGTCCTGTGCCGTTTGACTTTAATCAAAAAGTCCGCGAGTTGTGTGATGAATTTGGCGCGCTTCTGATTTTCGACGAGGTGGTGACCGGCTTTCGAGTGGGTTTGGGTGGCGCTCAGGGTTATTTCGGCGTCAAACCTGATCTGACGGTTTTCGGTAAATGCATCACGGGCGGCTACCCCATGGCAGGCGGTGTGGGCGGACGCGCTGAAGTGATCATGCGTTTTGCGGCGGGCATTGGCGGCATCGGTGAACGCGCGTATGTGGGCGGGACACTTTCGGCGAATCCGCTTTCGTGTGTGGCGGGGTATTACTCATTGCTTGAGATGGAGCGCACGAATGCGGCTGTGATCGCGGGGCGGGCAGGTGACAGGCTCACGCAGGGATTGCAAGCCATCATCGAGAAATATAATTTGCCATTCGTGACATATAATCAGGGGTCGATTGTCCATTTGGAAACTGCGGGTGTAATGTTGCTCGACCTGCGTAATCCGATTCGTTTGGCGCGCGAACTCAAGCCGCGCAAACACATGATGGAAGAGATGGGTGCGGCGTACATGTCTCAGGGATTGATCACGCTGGCAGGCTCGCGCATGTACACGTCGATGGCGGATACGGATGAAGTGATCGATAGCGCGTTGAATAAGTTTGAAACTGTTTTGGCGGCGTGTGTGTAAATTTGGACTCCAACGACTCCTGTCGTTGGAAAGTCAAAAGTCGGGAGACTTTTGACTCCAAAAATCAAAGGAGCAACATGGCAAACAACTTCAAGCTTTATGGGTATCGCTGGGTGGTGCTGGCTGTATTCATGTTCATCAACCTGACGATTCAGATGCTGTGGATCACCTACGCACCGATCACAGGACCCGCCGCAGCCTTTTATGGTGTGACCGATTTGCAGATCGGCTTGCTTGCCATGGCGTTCATGATCGCCTTCATTCCGTTATCGATTCCTGTTTCGTGGGTGATCGACACATACGGGTTTCGAGTCGCGGTCAGTATTGGCGCGGTGTTGATGGGAATCTTCGGGCTCCTGCGCGGGTTTGCTGGCGCGAATTACTCCCTCGTGCTATGGAGTACGGTCGGCATCGCTGCTGCTCAACCTTTCCTGCTCAATGCGTGGACGAAAGTTCCTGCAAATTGGTTTTCGATCGAAGAGCGTGCCACAGCCGTTGGGTTGGTGACGCTTTCCAATCTGGTTGGTACGGCGCTTGGCATGGTGCTCACGCCAATTCTCACAGAGACCATTTCCATTCCAAATGTCCAATTGATCTATGGTGGGCTAGCTGCATTTTCAGCGGTGTTGTTCATCTTGTTTGCCAGAGAGACTCCGCCTACGCCGCCCGAACCTGCTGGCAGTGAAGTCCGCGCGTTGATGTTGGACGGGCTGAAACATGCGTTTACGGTGAAATCGTTCTGGCTGTATCTCTTCGTCTCATTTATCGGGTTGGGGATTTTCAACGGTGTCACTACCTGGGTGGAGAATATCATCCGTCCGCGCGGATTTACACCCACTGATGCAGGTACGCTCGGCGCGTTGATGTTGGTCGGCGGTGTCTTGGGTGCGGTCATCATCCCACCGTTTTCAGATAAGACGCGCAAACGTCAGCCATATATTTTGGCGGGATTGATACTGGCTATTCCTGGCTTGATCGGTTTGGCGTTTGCCACAACGGGTTGGCTGTTGTTCGTCTCTGCCTTTGCCATGGGATTCTTCCTCGTCAGCACCAGTCCGATTGGGATGCAGTACGCATCTGAAGTGACACAACCGACTCCCGAAGGTACGTCAAATGGCTTGATACAATTGTTCGGTCAGGCTTCGGTGGTGTTCGTATATATCATGGAAGCAATGAAAACCCCCGATGGTTCGTTCACGCCTGCTTTGTTGTTGGCAATTGGCTTGTTGGTAATCAGCGCTGTACTCGTCACTCAAATGAAAGACATGCAGAGATAAATAATGACCGAAGAAAAACTGATTCTTGCTGTTGACCTTGGCACTTCTGGCATGAAAGTTGCGCTGATCTCCGTCAGCGGACGTGTGCTGGGCTGGGAAGCCGAACCCGTGCGCCTCATCCTCACGCAGGATGGCGGCGCGGAGCAATCACCCGACGAGTGGTGGGCGGCATTTCTGTCAGCGGCGGGGAGGTTGATGGAGCAGAATCAGGATGCGCGTCTAAGAGTGGCGGCGGTTTGTTGTTCCACTCAAGGTGAAGGGACAGTCGCTGTCGATAAAGAAGGAAATGCTCTCGGCAACGCCATCCTCTGGATGGACATGCGCGGCGCGGTAAATTTGAAAAAGCAAATTGGCGGGTTGATCAATATTGACGGAGCGGGGATTTCGAATGTGCTGCGCTTCGTGCGGTTGACGGGTGGGATGCCTTCGATGACGGGCAAAGACCCTGCCGCGCACATGCTTTTTATCCGCGATACGATGCCAGAGGTGTATGCGCGCACGTATAAATATTTGAACGTGCTGGATTATATGAACCTGCGATTGACGGGGGAATTCGTGGCGAGTTTCGATTCGATTGTCACTTCATGGGTGACGGACAATCGCAATCCCGATGAAATTCATTATGACGATTCGTTGATCCGCTTGCTTGGTATTGACCGTAAGAAACTGCCAGAGATCGTGAAATGCACAAAAGTGATCGGCAATCTCCGCAGTGATGTGGCGAGTGCGCTTGGGCTTTCAGCCGATGTCAAAGTTGTGGCGGGTGCGATCGATAACACTGCCGCTGCCATTGGCGCGGGCGCGGTGGAAGATTACGCGCTTCATCTTTACATTGGCACATCGTCATGGATGGCGGCGCATGTGCCCTTCAAGAAAACGGATGTGGCGTCATCCATGGCGTCCATTCCATGCGCGGTGCCGGGTCGTTATCTGCTCACAGCGTTGCAGGCGACGGCGGGCGGCAACCTCACGTTCCTGCGCGACAATATCATCTATCACAAGGATGAGTTGTTGCAGGAAGCCGACGTGCCCGATATTTTCAAGGTACTCGATAAAATTGCAGACCGCGTGCCCGCAGGCTCGAACGGGGTCATGTACACGCCGTGGATCT
>VGOX01000124.1 GCA_016875755.1 Chloroflexota bacterium | reverse complement strand
CGGTGACATGCTGCGCGTACCCGGTTCAAGCCGCGACCTGTTTTCGGTCAAAGCCAAAGGCGGAGATGTACGCGTGGTCTATTCTCCGCTCGATGCGGTGACGCTGGCGCAGAAGAATCCTGACAAACAAGTTGTGTTTTTTGCCATTGGCTTTGAGACGACTGCCCCACCGAATGTGATGAGTGTGTTACAAGCACAACATCTCGGCTTGAAGAATTTTTCTATTCTGGTTTCACACGTCCGCGTGCCACCTGCTATCAGTGCGATTCTGAGTTCACCACATAATCGTGTGCAGGGATTTTTGTTAGCGGGACACGTAAATGCAGTGATGGGGTATCACGAGTATCCGCCCTTGGTGGAGAAGTTCGGCGTCCCGATGGTGGTCACGGGTTTTGAACCACTCGATCTTGTGCAAGGAATTTTGAAGACCGTGCAATTGCTCGAAGAAGGCAAAGTAGAAGTTGCGAATGCTTATCAACGCGCTGTGACTCTTGAAGGACTGAAACCTGCGCAAGACGCTATCAATAAAGTATTCATGGAATGCGACCGCAAGTGGCGCGGTATTGGCATGATCCCCATGAGCGGCTGGGGCTTGCGCCCGGAGTTCGATGAATTCAATGCCGAAAAGCGGTTTGATGTGGAATCTTTGCGCGCAGAAGAATCTCCGCTTTGTATTGCGGGGCAGATTCTGCAAGGGCTGAAGAAACCACATCACTGCCCGGCATTTGGCAAGCAATGCACACCTGAAAATCCGCTCGGTGCGACGATGGTTTCGTCCGAGGGGGCGTGCGCGGCGTATTATCGGTATGGGCGTGTCGAATTGACACAGAGTGTGACATCATGAGCGAAGAAACAGTAAACATTGAAGGCGCGGTATGTGCTCCACCGCTCACCCACAATGAACTAATCGTGATGGGTCACGGCGCGGGGGGACGGATGAGCCATCAACTAATCCAGAAGGCATTTGTGTCTGCATTTCAAAACACCGCGTTGAATGCTGGCGATGATGCGGCGTTGGTGGAACCGGGACTGCGACAGAAGTTATCCATTAGTACAGATTCGCATGTGGTTTTTCCGCTTTTCTTCCCCGGCGGCGACATCGGCAAGTTAGCCGTGTGCGGCACTGTGAATGATGTGGCAATGCTCGGCGCAAAGCCGTTGTATCTCACCGCGGGCTTCATTCTCGAAGAAGGCTTGCCAATGGACACGCTCAAGCGCGTAGTTGAGTCTATGCGTTTAGCGGCGGAAGAAGCGGGCGTGCAAATCGTGGCGGGCGATACAAAGGTTGTCCAAAAAGGCAAAGCGGACGGGATGTACATCACCACTGCAGGGGTCGGCGTGGTGCGTGAGGGTGTCAACGTCAGCGGGGTGAATGCGCAGCCGGGTGATGTGGTGATTCTCTCCGGCACACTTGGCGACCACGGAATTGCAGTCCTCGGAGCACGCGGGGAGCTTGGATTCCAGTCTAGTTTGCAAAGCGATGTTGCGCCATTGAATCATCTAATCGCGGCGATGTTGGATGCATCCCCAAACATCCATGTGCTGCGTGACCCAACTCGCGGCGGCTTGGCGACGACCTTGAACGAAATTGCAGTGCAGTCCAATGCAGGGATTCTCTTGAAGGAAGAGAGCATCCCCGTTCACCCCGAAGTCAACGCGGCGTGTGAGATGCTGGGGTTCGATCCGCTATATTTGGCGAATGAAGGGAAACTGGTGGCAATTGTCCCGAAGGAAGAGGCGGAAAAGGTCTTGGCGGTAATGAAATCCACAAAATATGGCGAAGGCGCGGTCATCATCGGTGAGGTGGTCGCGGAGCCAAAATCCAGAGTTTTGCTAAAGACTGCGCTGGGCAGTACCCGCGTAGTGGATATGCTGGCTGGCGAAATGCTGCCGAGAATTTGCTGATAATTCGCCTCGATAAAAAGGGATGAACGTCACGCGAGAATAGGAAGTTTTCCGTGTGACGTATTGAATTCTGTATGATAAAAACAAGACCAAGGAGACGAAAATCATGACCACTGTCCGAAATCTTTTGGAATCTAAAGAATCTGCCACGAATTTTTCCGTAGAAGCGTCGGGAAGTGTGCTGGATGCGATCAAGGCGATGGCAGAAGCGCACATTGGCGCGGTATTGGTGAAAGACGGCGGAAAGATCGTCGGTATTTTTACCGAGCGCGATTACCTCATCAAAGGTGAATTGGAAGGTCGCACCGCAAAAAATACCAAAGTCGGTGATGTAATGACTTCCAAAATGATGACCGTCACCATGGATACCTCAGTGGAACAATGCATGGGATTGATGAACCAGTACCGCATCCGCCACCTGCCTGTGGTGGAGAACGACCAACTGGTCGGCTTGGTCTCCATCCGCGACGTGATGGTCGCCGCGTTGCAGAACCGCGAGAGCGAGATCCGCGGGCTGGAAAATTACATCATGGGCTCTGGCTTCCAGTCGTAAAAAGACTTTCGAAACAACAAGAGACGCAAACACTGCGTCTCTTGTTGTTTTTCTGCTTCTCGCTTCAGGCTTGCCGAAAATGGGAATTACGGTGAAAATTCAACGCGCTGTAAGGACAGCACATTATTCCTAGGAAAGGCTACCGATAATTTATGTATTCATCTAAAAACGCCGTCTCATTATTGATCTGCACAGGGTGGTCATTATGATCGTCACAGCAACTCAATCGGACGGTGCTCAAATTCAGGAAATTGCCGCCAGGGCTGGTGTTTTTAATCAAGAGGAAATCGATTGTGTCCGTGAGATATGGGAGGATTATCTTTCCACAGGGCCAGAGGAATGCGGATATCACTTCATTGTGGAGCGGGGGGATGCAGAAAAGGTACTCGGCTTCGCCTGCTACGGTCCGCGTGACCTGGCTGATGGGGTTTATGACTTATATTGGATCGCCGTTAACCCAGACACCCGTCGCGGCGGCGTAGGTCGCAGGTTATTGACTGCCAGTGAAGAAGCCGTCCACAGCATGGGCGCGCGCATTTTGATCGCAGAAACCTCAGGAACACCACTTTACGAGCCTACCCGCAAATTCTATCTTGGCATGGGGTATGCCGCGGAAGCAACGATCAAAGATTTTTATTCCGAAGGTGACGATTTGGTTATCTTCACAAAACACTTGTAAGACCACCAACAGTGAAAAATACCAACAAAAATGCAGGCGTGTGCCTGCGTTTTTGTTGGGGAATGCATCTATATTTTCCTCCAAAGCATTTGGTAGAATGGCACTCATGTCTTTTCAAAAAATCAGCCTCCTCCTCTCCATTGGTATTTTACTAACCTCATGTGCGCCTGCTAAAGAAACGCAGGCTGTCTTCCCTACCTATGATCCCTTTTTACCGTTAAACGCAGACGCATCGCCTATTTCCCCATCCATCGTGGAAATACCCAACACGAACACGCCCGTCCTGCCGACTGCCACACGCCCGCCGACACCGACCCGCGTCCCATTGAACATTCTGTCATTATTGGGTGTGACAAATCAGAGCGTCTCCACACCAACACCAGACCCTGCCCGCATCCTGCCAACTCCGCGCCAAAGCATTGACGAATATATCGTCCAGGCAGGAGATACACTGGGCGGCATCGCTCAACGATACGGGATCAGCCTTCAAGCACTACTGGAAGCGAACAACATCACCGACCCGAATCTCCTCGAAGTCGGTATGACGTTAAAAGTCCCCGCACCAAACCCAATTGGATCTGGTACGGCTCTCAAGATCATTCCCGACTCTGAATTAGTGAACGGCCCCGCCGCAGCCGAATTTGAAATAGGTCAATTCATCCGCAGTCAAAATGGGTACCTCGCCAACTACACACAGGATGTTAACGGTGTGCTGCTAAGCGGCGAGGAGATCATCACCCTTGTTTCTGAGAATTTCTCCGTCAACCCGCGCCTTCTGCTTGCCTTGCTGGAATACCAGAGCGGCTGGGTGACCAACCCCACCCCGTTCAACACATCCTACCCAATGGGGCTATTGGACGAGAATCGCTACGGCTTATATCGTCAACTGGCATGGGCAGCGAATACACTCAACCGCGGATATTATCTCTGGAAAGCCAACGCCCTCTCCACTTGGATATTAACCGACGGACAGGTCATTCCCATTGACCCCACCATCAATGCAGGCACCGCCTCGGTGCAATACTTTTTTTCGCAATTGGACAACCTTGAAACATGGCAGTTGGATGTCAGCGAACGCGGTGTGGTTGTCACGTACTATGTCTTTTTTGGAAACCCATTCAGTTACGCAGTGGAACCGTTGCTTCCCGCCACATTGACACAGCCGCCCATGACCCTGCCTTTTACCAAAGGTGATACATGGTATTACACGGGCGGACCTCATGGCGGCTGGGACTCAGGATCTGCATGGGCAGCACTGGATTTTGCGCCAGCTGGCAATGTTGGAGGCTGCGGAGTTAGCCCAGCCTGGCTCACTGCCATGGCAGACGGCGTCATCGTCCGCGCTTCGGATGGCGCAGTCGTGCAAGACCTTGATAAAGATGGCTACGAACAAACAGGCTGGGTCGTGCTTTACATGCACGTCGCCGCAGAAGACCGCGTTCAAGCTGGCGAATATCTTTTCGCGGGTGAAAACGTCGGGCATCCCTCCTGCGAAGGCGGCGTTTCCAACGCCACACATGTCCATGTAGCGCGCAAATACAACGGAGAATGGATCTCAGCAGATGGCAGCCTGCCTTTCAACCTCGACGGGTGGGTCTCCAGCGGCACAGGTGTCGAATATAACGGCTATCTCACTCGCGGCTCGCGAACCATCGAAGCGTGGGACAGCGCCAACGACTTTAACCTCATCTCACGCTGATTCATCCCCGCTTAATTTATGCGGATATAATCAATCAAATATGCTTCGCATCCTTGCAATCTTCATCGTCATTACATTGACTTTATCCGCCTGCGGCACATCGCCTTCGATCTGGGGAGTGGCGTATACCCCCACCCCCAGCATTTTGACGGAAGAAACCCCGCTTCCCTACGACCCGATCGCTGTTCAAAACGACCCGATCATTTTCCCTACCTCGACCACGCCCCCGTTCCTGGTAACTGAATCAGCGGCAGAGCAAACACCTCCAGCGATAGTCCCTGCCGAGGGCGAAGTGACCAACACTCCGCTTGCGAATGATGCGGCGCCTTTCCTTTACTACGCCCAAAGCGGTGATATGCTCTCCGCCATCGCGAAGCGTTTTAACGTCAGCGAAACTGAGATCATTTCAGATGCCGATCTGACAAGAACCACCCTGATCGACCCCGGAACCCTGCTCGTCATTCCGAATCGAATCAATGAACCAACTACGCCAAATATTCAACTTCTGCCAGATGCCGAATTTGTGTATTCCGCCACCACCCTCGATTTTGACACCGAGAAATATGTAAAATCGCAAAACGGCTACTTGAGCACGTTTCGAGATTATCTCGGCTCCTCAGGCTGGATCGAAGGTCATGCTGCCATTGACCGCCTTGCCGTGGAGAATTCTGTCAACCCGCGTTTGTTGTTGGGTTTGCTTGAATTTGAAAGCCGTTGGGTACGCGGACAACCCATCGACATCCTGCGTACAGAATTTCCGATGGGTTTCAATGATTTTCGTTATAAAGGTATGAGTGTACAAATGACGTGGGCGATCAACACTATGTCGATCGCATATTATGGCTGGCGGGCAGGTTCACTGACCCATATTGACTTTCCAGACGGGACAAAGCTCCGCCTCGACCCGCGCTTGAACGCTGGCACGGTTGCCGTTCATTATCTATTCTCACGCTTGTACACCCAGTCGCAATGGTCACAGATCATCAGCCCCAATAGCGGGTTCTCTGCCATGTATCAGGATATGTTTGGTGACCCGTGGGCGCGGGCGGAATTGATCGGTCCGCTCTTTCCTTCTGCTGTTAATCAACCCCCGCTTGTGCTGCCTTTTGAACCCGGTGTGAAATGGAGTTTCACAGGCGGCCCGCACAACGGCTGGGGACAGATCAGCCCCAATATTTATGGTCAATCGCACAGTGTTTTTTCTGCAATCGATTTTGCACCTGCCGCCGATAAAACAGGTTGCATTCCCACTACAACATGGGTAGTAGCCTCTGCCCCGGGGCTGGTCGTCCGTTCGGGCAACGGTGTGGTGATGGTGGATCTTGATGGTGATGGTTACGAGCAAACGGGCTGGAATTTGCTATATTTGCACATTGCCACAAAAGACCGTGTTCCTCTCGGAACATGGCTTGAAACGAACGATCGCATCGGACACGCCTCCTGCGAAGGCGGCGTATCCACAGGCACACATTTGCACTTTGCAAGAAAATTCAACGGCGAGTGGGTCACAGCAGATGGCCCCATCCCATTTGTCCTGAGCGGATGGCGTATCATTGCAGGGACAGAACCTTACAAAGGACAATTAGTACGCGATGACCGCGTAATTACTGCCGACCTGCTCAGCCAGAGTTGGTCAAATATCATTCGCGAAGAAGATGAATAAAGCAATATATAAAACAAAAACATTCTTTACAGTGGTTTCCACTGCTGTACTGATAATCACATCCTGTAATCTGCAATCTACTGCTTCCGACATTCCAGAAATTTCATCCACAAGCCAAGCGGGTGAATGGAGCAATGCCCCGCTGCCTACACCGTTGCCAACACGTCCTGCATACAAACCAGGTGAATTAGTTGATTACACAGCACAGGATGGTGACACCCTCCCGTCCCTTGCCGCACGCTTCAATACA
>VGOX01000123.1 GCA_016875755.1 Chloroflexota bacterium | reverse complement strand
CTCTTCCTCTTTCTCGACGGCATCGGCCTCGGCGAAGATAATCCTGAAATCAACCCCTTCGCACAGGCAGACATGCCCTATCTGCGCTCCCTGCTCGGCGGCAAAAACCTGACCAAATCCGCAGCGCCTTTTGAGAATCACATCCTCTCCCTGCTTCCAGTCGATCCCAACCTCGGCGTAAAAGGCCTGCCCCAGTCCGCTACCGGGCAAGCCGTACTGCTCACAGGTATCAACATCCCCGCCGAACTCGGCTATCACTACGGACCCAAGCCCAACCCTGAAGTCGCACAATATCTCAATGGACATACCATCTTTTCAAAGACGGTTAATGCAGGAAAAAAAACTGCCCTGCTCAATGCCTATCCACCGCGGTACTTTGACGGCATCGACTCGGGCAAACGGCTTTACTCCTCCATTCCCCTCGCCCTGACCAACGCAGGCATTCCCCTCTTCACCGAAAAAGATTATTACGCAGGCAACGCCCTCTCCGCTGATTTTACAGGCGAAGGCTGGCGCGAATTTCTTGGCTACCTCGATGCACCAACCTTCAACCCAAGAACCGCAGGCTTAAAACTGGCCGAACTCGCCCAACAATATGATCTCTCATTCTTCGAATATTGGGCAAGCGACTACGCAGGGCACAAACAGGATATGAAATCAGCGGTAAGCCAGCTTGAAACATTCGACAACGTACTTCAAGGTCTGCTTGACAATTGGGATCTTGAAAAAGACCTTATCCTGCTCACCTCCGATCACGGCAACATGGAAGACCTCGGCACGCGCAAACACACCGCAGCCCAAGTTCCGCTTTTATTATTTGGAAACACAACCATTCGCGCAGAATTTCAAAAAGAAATTACAGATCTCACCAGCATCGCCCCCGCAATCAACTCATTCCTAAAACTATAACGACCGTTATTTCATCAACTCGAGCGCCTGCTTGGCCAGTGCCGCCAGTTCACGATCTGTGCGGCTGGATGCCACTTCGCGCAAGGCAGGCACAGCGCGTGCGTCCTTCAAAACGCCTAACGATAACAATGCCTGCTTGCGAACTATCCGTTCAGGATCAGCCAACATCTCGACCAATAATGGGGCGACGTTTTCATCACGGATTTTTCCCAGCCCCATGACAGCATGTTCACGCACCGCCGCTTCGGGATGCGATAACGCCTCACTCAACACACCGACGGCTGGTCCGCCGAATTTGGAAAGCGCCTCCGCTGCAGCCAGACTGACCTCATGATGCAAATCATAGACTGCCATGCCCAATTCTTCGATCGTGCGAGGATCTCGCAGATTTCCCAGAAGGATGATCGCAAATTTACGAACGTTCCGTTCTTGATCGCCCAAGGCTTCGATCAGCGCATCCACCACGAGTGCGCCCATCTTCTCGATGGCGTTCAGAAGCACGGTCACTTCCTGTTCTTTTTCATACCACCAATACGAATCATGCAAGGCTTCCATCAAAAATGGGATCGCGGCGGGATGATGCGTATCTCCCAGTGCTTTCGCTGCAGCATGCCGCACCTTGATCTGCGGATCATCGAGCAGGACTTCGGTAATCTCGTCAAACGTGGATGGGTCTTGAAACATTCCCAAAGCAAGACAAGCAGCGATACGGACTTGCTCTTCAGGGTCTTTCAATACCTTGAACAACAACGGAATTACGCCCCTGTCACCGATCTTTCCCAATGCCAAAGCAGCCCGAGAACGAACGGTATAGTATTCGCCCTTCAATGCTTCAAGCAGTGCGGGGATCGCAGCCTTGTCTTTATTGATGGCGAATACGTCAACCACACGAGCACGGATGATGGGATGTGCGGTGGCGAGTAATTTTGTCAGCGCGGGAGCGGCAGAGGGGATTCGTGCGAGTAGATGCTGGTAAACCGGGAGCAGGCTCAGGTTTTGGGTTTGAAGCGCTTCAGTCAGAGGTTGAACTGCATCTTCCCCCAGTCGGATCAGTTCCTGTGCGGCATGCTCGCGTTTATCTGTCTCCGCCAGCTGGGAGATCAGTTTTTTCGCTTCACTTTGTTTT
Source organism: Chloroflexota bacterium (assembly GCA_016875755.1). Taxonomy (GTDB): domain Bacteria; phylum Chloroflexota; class Anaerolineae; order Anaerolineales; family Villigracilaceae; genus Villigracilis. Next base: position 4,723 of record VGOX01000123.1, on the reverse strand, counting down.
GATCCTGAGAACCAATTCATAAATTGATTTTAATGCAAAACTCCCTGCAAAAACGCGGGGAGTTTGAGGCATCCGCCAATTGTGACGAAACTAAAAACCTTTGACTGTTAACCCTGCAACAAGGAGCGCCAACCCCAGGAACACGAACCAAAAGGCAAAGGCGCTGATGACAGGGATGGTGAACAAATTACCGAGTAAACCAAGCAAGCCAAACACAACCGAAACCCAGAAAACCCATTTTTTAGGCGGTGTCAGTTTCATTTAATTCTCCTTTGAAATAAAAAAAACGTTTTGGCGGATGTTAAATTTATAGCACGCGGAGACGAAATGTCAACATTTTTTCCTGCTTTCAAAACCTATCAACTCGGAAATCAGGCAATTTTTCTCTGATATAATCCCCGACTCGGTCGAAGGGAATCAGAACCTCAGTGGAAGTTTGGTGTTCTTTCCTTTGATTTTTTTCAACCCAAAATTACGCCTCTAGGCGTATGAACATCTTATCGGAGTTCTCAACCAATGAAGAAAGAACAATTGCTTGATTTGTATTACCAGATGGTACTGATCCGTCGTGTGGAAGAACGCGGTGCGGAACTGTACCAGGCTGGCAAGATCGGCGGCTTCATGCACCTGTATATCGGACAGGAAGCCGTTTCGACGGGTTTGATCGCGGCGCGCGAACCGCGTGACCGCGTGATCACCGCCTATCGTGACCACGGCGTTGCCATCAATTGCGGCATCTCCGCTGATTCAGTGATGGCGGAACTGCTCGGCAAGGCGACGGGCATGTCCAAAGGCAAGGGCGGTTCGATGCACATGGCGGATACGTCCAAGAACATGTGGGGCGGACATGCCATCGTCGGCGGGCATTTGCCCATTGCGGCTGGATTCGCCATTGGCGACCAATACGCCAAGAATGACAACATCACCATCTGCATGTTCGGCGACGGCGCGACCAATATTGGTTACTTCCATGAAGCATTGAACATCGCCAAAACATGGGGCTTGCGCGTGCTGTGGGTTTGTGAAAACAACCAGTACGGTATGGGCACAGCGGTGGAGCGCGCTTCAGCCGTCGATGAAATCCGTCAGAAGGCGGAAGGTTACGGCATGAAGAATTCCGCTGTCAATGGCATGGATGTGATGGCTGTCTACGAAGCGGCAAAAGAAGCGATGGACTTCATCCGCAAGGAAGGTCAGCCGTACTTCCTTGAGATCAACACCTACCGCTTCCGCGGTCACTCAATGGGCGATCCCGAACGCTACCGCAAAGCCAAAGAAGTGAAAAAGTGGCAAGAGAACGACCCGATCGGTATTTTCAATAAGTACCTGCTGGATAAAAAGGTCGCCTCTCGCAAGGCTTTGGATGAGATCGAAGCCCGTGTGGAAGAGGAAGTTATCAAAGCAGTTGAATTCGCCGAGACTTCCCCCGAACCCGCAATGGAAGAATTGTTCACGGATATTTACGCTGACTAGACCACGGACGATGGACGACAGACCATGGTCAATGGTCTATCGTCCATCGTCGTCCGAGTAACACGAGGACATACAATGGCAAAAATCACAATGCGCGAGGCGATCTCGCAAGCACTTATGGAAGAAATGGACCGCGATCCTGCTGTCTTTATCATGGGACAGGAAGTCGGTGTGTGGGGCGGGACGTATGCCGTCACCAAAGGTTTTTACGACAAGTACGGACCCGACCGCATCAAAGATACCCCCATTGCAGAAAACGCCATTCTTGGCGGCGCAATTGGCGCGGCAATGGTTGGTCAGCGCCCCGTGGCGGAATTGATGACCATCAACTTCGCATTCTCGGCGATGGACTATGTTGTTAATCAAGCCGCGAAACTGCGCTACATGTTTGGCGGGCAGTTCATGCTGCCGCTCGTCATCCGCGCCGTTGGCGGCGGCGGACGCCAGCTCGGCGCTACCCACTCGCAGACGCCCGATGCGGTCTTTGCGCATTTCCCCGGCCTGAAAGTGGTCAGCCCTGGCACGCCCGAAGATGCCAAAGGATTGCTCAAATCCGCCATCCGTTCGAATGATCCGATTCTCTTCATCGAACACGCCACCATGTATCAAGTGCGCGGTGAGGTGCCCGAAGGTGAGTACACCATCCCAATTGGAAAATCCAAGATCCAGCGCGAAGGAAGCGATGTCACCATCGTCACCTACTGCAAGGGACTTGAGCTATCCATGAAAGCAGCGGATGAACTCGCAAAGGAAGGCATCCAAGCCGAGATCGTGGACCTGCGCACCCTGCGCCCGCTCGACATGGAACCCGTGCTCGAATCGTTCAAGAAAACCAACCGTGCCATCGTTGTCGAAGAAGGTTGGAAGTCGTACGGTGTTGGCTCCGAAATTGTCAGCCGTATTTACGAAGAAGCCTTCGACTATATTGATGCGCCCATCATCCGCGTTGCACAAAAAGAAGTACCTCTGCCCTATAACCGTACCCTCGAACAAGCCGCCCTCCCGCAAGTCCATGACATCGTCGCCGCGGCAAAGGAGGTCTTGAAATAATGGCTGAAACAATTTCAATGCCCAAACTCGGCTTCGACATGGCGGAAGGCTTGCTCGTCCGCTGGGTGAAGCAGGTGGGCGAAACCATCAACAAAGGTGATGTGCTCGCCGAGATCGAAACCGACAAAGCCACCGTGGAAGTTGAATCTTCCGCCAGCGGTGTTGTGTTGCAATTAATTGCTGAACAAGGCACGATGGTTCCCGTCAACGCGCCAATTGCTATCGTCGGTGCGGAAGGGGAAAAAGTGGATGTGAAACCGACCACAGACGATAGACCGCAGACCGCGGCTCCCGCTCAACCCACGCCTGCTTCAACACCCCAAGCAGTTTCCACCGCTGAAACATCGTCCGTCGTCAGTGGTCAATCCTCAGCTGTAAAAGCAAGTCCACTTGCACGCAAGATCGCCCGTGATAAAAACATCAATCTTGCTCAACTTCAAGGAAGTGGACCCAATGGTCGTATCGTCCGCAAGGATGTAGAGGCAGCAGTGTCTAGCGGAGCGACCTTCGACGTTCGACCTTCGATGTCTTCTGCCCCAATTACCAATTTCCAATTACCCGTCTCCACCGAAGACCAAGTCATCCCCACCACCAAACTGCGTCAAGCCATTGGGCGTCGACTTGTCGAATCGAAGCAGACCATCCCCCACTTCTATGTGACGCACGAATACAAGATGGAAGCGGTGATGGAAATGCGTAAGCAGATCAACGCTTATCTCAGCGACAATGAAAAAGTCTCCGTCAACGACTTCATTATCAAAGCTGTTGCATTGACCTTGCGTCAGTTCCCCAACCTCAACGCCACCATCAAGGGCAATGAGATCATCCAGTTCGGGCACGTCAACGTCAGCGTAGCCGTCACCGTCCCTGGTGGACTCATGACCGTCGTCGTGAAAGATGCGGATGTTAAATCCCTGCGCCAGATCTCAGGCGAGATCAAATCCATGGCAGCCCGCGCTCGTGATGGAAAGGTCAAACCTGAGGATGTGGACGGCTCGACCTTCTCCACTTCCAACTTGGGCATGTACGACGTGGAAGACTTTATCGCCATCGTCAACCCGCCCGAAGCTGCGATATTGGCGATCTCTTCTGCAAGGGAAGTCCCCGTCGTGGAAAGTGGCGAGTTGAAAGTCGGCTCGCGCATGAAAGCAACGATCTCGGTCGACCATCGAGTAAGTGATGGCGCTGAAGCCGCCCAGTTCATGCAAAAACTGGCAGAGTTCCTGGAAAATCCTGTCAGGATGTTGGTGTAAAAGTAAATCCCCGAAGTCAAATTGACTTCGGGGATTTTTTCTGTCAACAGTTCACTTCAATATGTAATACTCCACCAATAGCGTTGGGCGGTCGATCATCCCGCTGAAATTTCCACTGTAGAACGAGATGGTATCCTCGCTCATGTCATCATTGTCATCAAGCAAAAATCCGAGGCGGAACTGTGTGGAACCTTTCAGGTTAATAAACGGAAATGCCCTCGCATCCAAAGTAGACCAATACCAATTCCCAACTGGGTTGTTTTGGATCGCCCCCACCCCATATACACTCGCGGGTGCTTGAAAATCGGAAACCTGCAACGCACCAATCGTAAATGGACCAAAACTCCCGAACGCCCCCTGACGAATATCGATCCACATATAACGATGTGTCGTGAATGGATTCGTCCCCGCTACGCTTTGCGATTGGATCATCAGAATCGCCTTGGTAATCACCGCATTATCGGGCAGGGATGCTGTCGAGAAATCCAAAATAGCGCGGTATTGCAGATCCTTGCCGTCATCACCGAGCTTAAATGTTTGTGCATTTGCGTTTGTCGAGCCGCCCTGATCGCTCGTCTCTTTTGATTCCAGAGCCCAGCCATCGTTATTTCCATTCGAAAAGAAAACAGCCGTATGCACAGCAGGCGCGGAGCGGTCAAGCACATACATGTCGCCTGTCGTGAAATTTCCATTACCAATGCCAAGCCCGCCCAGCGGCAAACCAGAAATATCAACAATGCTATCATTGTCAAGCACATCAAGCCGAATGGAGCCGCTGCCGCTCCCTGTTTTGACGGTGACCAGATACAGATTGCTCGTGTGTTTTTTACAAGCGAAAAAGTGCCCATTTTATTAACGAAAAAGTACCCACTTTGAAAGAACCGACATTAAAATTATTAACGAAAAGGGGACCACTTTATAAACGAAAAGTAGCCCATTTTTGTTTT
>VGOX01000122.1 GCA_016875755.1 Chloroflexota bacterium | reverse complement strand
TTGCCTCCAGCACGATCTGGGCTTTTTGTAGAGCGGATAGGCGTTTTCTTTTGGGCATTGGTTTTTCTCCAGAAACTGCACCTTAATTATGCCCGTTTTCGTGTCTAATTTTCCTTATCCACTTAAAGGAATGCCTGCCCAAAAACAAAAGAGGATATTCGTTCCATGCTTAATCTCGGTTTTGCTCGTTTGCGGCGTAGACCTGATTTGATCCTCAGTTTCTTTCACGCTGCCGGACTTTCTGTTAGACAACTTAGGTTACCCTGAATAGTGTGCAGGATGTAGATACGGAACGGCTCAAACAGAGAGGGATTGAAACAACGGGGCAATGTCAGCATGTCCGCGTTGCATTTCTCACAGGTCCCCTCTTCTTTGCGGCGACAGGTCAATTCAATGAGGCCTTTTCCAATTTAAAAGATACCCACGCCCTGATCCTCTCGATGCGTGGCGTCTCGCTGATCGACACAGCAGGCATTGAAGCCCTCCACCGTCTGCACGAGAAACTCCATATGCAAGGCGGCACGCTTATGTTCGCAGGCGTCCATGAGAATGCATATACAATGATGAAACGCGGCGGACTTGTCCAAACCATTGGCGAGGAAAACTTCTTCTGGTCCAGCGACCAAGCCATCGTCGAGGCAGAGAAGCGGGGTTGTCAGTTCTGTGAAAGCGCCTGAAGCAAGCTCTTCACCCTCGGAAAATCCTTGTAATATCCCCGATACCTCTCAGGCAGCATGGCGGCAATGCGGCACATCACTTCATCCATCGCGGACTGTAACATGGCATCGCGCTCTGCGCCTTTGACAGATTTGATGTCGGGTGGGAAATAAATCTCGTCGCCAGCCGTGATCGTGATCTTCAACCGTTGGAATTTCTTCAACCGCGCCATTACATCGGCATCTTCCGTGCCAGTGAGCGCCACAGGGATGATTCCCACTTTTGCCGAACTCGCAATATAGATCGCGCCCGGCTCCGCTTTGAGCAGACTCGCTGTTTTCGAGCGGGTGCCTTCGGGGGCAATGACCATCACCCCCCCATTCTTCAAACGGGATATGAAATCGCGCATGGCGCTCATGTCCGCTTCACCGCGCGTCAGCCAGGTGACATTCAGCCACCACGTCATGATGCGCGCCCACCAGTATTTTTTATATTTGTCCGTCAGTGGATGGATGAGGTCGTCATTGTCAATAACGTAATAGACCGCCAGTGAATCCAACCGTCCCAGATGGTTCGAGGCAAGCATGTATCCGCCTTTGGGAAGTTTGCTCACATCGCCGCGCACTTCGATATCCGCAAAGAGCGGCAATATCTTCCGTGCAAAAAATCGGACGGATGCGCTCATGCTTTTTCCGCCAGCAATTCCTTCAACCGCGGATGCTCCGCGTAATATCCGCGATTATGCTCTGGCAGCATCACAGCAATGCGGCACATGATCTCATCGGTATATTCCTGTAATTTTTCTTCGCGGTTCGCCTTGGGGAAAGGCGGCAGGGTAAACGATTCCCCAGCGCGGATATTGATGGAAGTGCGTTTGAGCTTCTTCAAATTCTGAATCACAAGGCGGTCTTCGGTGCCGATCATGGCAACGGGCACAATCGTCCAACCCATTTTGGCGGCAAGATATGCCACCCCGGGCTTGCCTTGCGCCATTTTTTCATCACGGGCGCGGGTGCCTTCTGGCGCGATCACCAACGTCTGTCCCTGCTCCATGCGGTGCATCATCTCGCGCATGGATTTCAGGTCAGGATTGAAGCGGTCAATGAAAATGGCATTGAGGTGCTTCGCCAGCCAACGCAGGATGGCGTAGTCGCCCCATTTTTCCGCAACAGGGATAAATAAGTTCCAATCATTCAACCCGTAAAACGCAAGCGGCGCGTCCAAAAAACCAAGGTGGTTCACGGCAATCACAAACCCGCCGCCTTTGGGCAGGTTTTCATATCCACGCACATCCACCCGCGCAACCAGCCTAATAATGAAACGAATTAACCAGACAATGAATTTTTTCATCAGCACAATTTTACACGTTTTTTTTTGAGTAACACAATCGTCCCAAAAGAAAACGCCCTGCTCAACGAAGCAGGGCGTTCAGACAGAAATGGCTTATCCCCAAATGTAATCTGAATTACTTTTATGATGCGTCTGGCGCTGGGCACCATAGGTATTGAACATCTTCACGAACACATCATAATCTGATGGGGTCATATTCAAAAGCTGGAAGCCGACATTGTAGATCGTCGGGTCATACAGATCAGGCTGACACCACGTAGTTCGAGCAGAAAAAGAAATATAACTTTTCGGAGAAATTTCCGCTGTCTGGTCAATGCGGAGTTTTATAACCTGCCCTACGGGCAAAGGCTTGGCGCTTTCAAGTTTGAACCCGCCCGTGCTAATATCCAGAATCTGCCCAATCAACGTCCCAGAAGTCTCTTCCAACACCCGCATATAGTAGGTGAAGTTTCTGCGCGCCAGTTTTCTTCTCTCAGCAGTTTTCATCACAACCTCCTAACAATATTGAAAGGTTTTGATAAGGATAGTCTAGGAAACCTAGGGAATCAAGCCTTTTTAGTCATCATTCCGCAGGATATGTGTCAGGATGGTCGCGCCCGAGCCGCCAATATTCTGAGCCATACCGATTTTTGCGCCATCCACCTGCGTTTTACCGCACTCACCGCGCAGCTGCTGGACAACTTCCACGATCTGATACATGCCCGTTGCCCCCACAGGATGACCGCGCGCCTTCAACCCGCCTCGTGTACATACGGGAAGCCTGCCCTGTGGACTAATGGCATTTTCCAACCCCAAGCGGACTCCCTGCCCGCGTTCTGCGAATCCGCTGGCTTCGAGTGAAAGCGCCGCCATGATCGTAAAAGCATCATGCAATTCAAACAGATCAATATCATCGGGTTTGATGCCCGCCATCTCATATGCCCGTTTTGACGAAGCATACGCTGCCTGCAAAAACAGCGGATCACGCCGCGAGTGGACAGCAATCGAATCCGTTGCAGCGGCAGAAGCAGCAATGACAACTCTGGGCTTGCGCGAAACTTTCTCAGCAGGGACGATGATCGCCGCCGCCGCCCCATCCCCCACGGGTGAAGCGTCCAACAAATTGATGGGTGTCGCCACCATCGAAGAGCGCTCGAATTTTTCGACCGTCACTATTTCATGCAGACGCGCATAAGGGTTATGCATGGCATTGGCATGCGCATTGATTGCAAACGGCGCAAAGTCTTCATGCTTCCAACCGAACTCGTGCATATAACGGCGCATCACCAAGGCGTTGAGTCCTACAAACGAAACACCCTGATCCACTTCATAATCGGCATCGGCAGCGGTGGCTAGAGCGGCGGTCACATCGCGCCCCGCCTTGTCGGTCATCTTTTCGACGCCCACTACCAGCGCAGAGTCAATGTCACCTGAAGCGACAGCCATCAGCGCAGAGCGAAGCGCGGCGGCTCCTGATCCGCAGGCAGCTTCGATCTTCACGGCTTCCTGTTTCCACAGTCCGATCCAATCGCTGAAAAATGTCCCCAACTGATTCTGCCCGCTAACCATGGACGAAAGCATGTTGCCGACATAAAGCGCATCGACTGTCTCCATGCCCGCATCTTGCATGGCAAGAAACGCCGCTTCACCGCCCAACTCGCGCAGCGACTTGTTCCAGTGTTCATCAATTTTTGTTTGACCAATTCCAAGGATGGCTACTTTTCGCATAAGACCTCACTGTTGATTCTAACGCATCCCGCTCTCAGGAACTATCATGAATCCTGATGCAAATGCCAGGTTTTCTTGCTATGCTGTAGCTTAAAGAAAAGAGACAAAGTGTATCGGATTATTTTATTACTCATCATTTTTGGGATGACAAGCTGCTCCTCACAACCTACGGCGGAAGTTGTCACTGCAATCGCAGCATTACCCACACCTGACGCAAACTGGTCGCTGACCATGACGCAGTCTGGCGGCATCATGGGGTTGATGCGTTCCATTACGCTCAATTCAGACGGTGAATTCTCAGCAACCGATGAACGCTTGAGCAGAACAGTCACAGGACATTTGACGAATAATGAAATCGCAGAAATTCAGTCTCTGGTTGCAAACATGCAATACACCGAAACTTCACATCCCAACGCCGTTTGTGCAGATTGCTTTGTCTACGAATTCCAAATCCAAAAAGGGAATGAGCGATTATTCATACAAGTGGATGACATCACCCTGCCCGACTCAGGCTTGGAATCATTGGCAAGCATTTTGGTGGAATTGTTAAATGCAAAGTTGAGGTAATCTCATGGAACATGCAACATGGTTGGAAAATTATTTTGCACGGGTTGAGCAATCTTGCGATGAAGGGCGCGGGGCAGTGGAATATATCCGTTCGCAAGGGACAAAAGTGGGCATCAAAAAGGCACGGAAACGTGTCGGCGCATTTTTTACCCTCACGCGGCGCATCTACCTGAATGCGCACCACTACACCTATGAATCATCACTGGAGAGTCCGCATGCCTGGACATTACTCATCCATGAAACCTGTCACCTCAAACAAGGTGTCGTGGTTGCCCTGTCCATTTATGGAGAATTGGAAGCGTGGCAGACGGAATTTCGCGTCTTTCAAAAGATCAGCGGGAAGCCGTTGAAACCCATCTTGAATGAATTGCTTGCCATGCCGCTCACCATGAACCGCGCCACGCTGCGCCGCGCAAGGCAGATCATGCTGGAACATGCAGGCAAAGGATATGGCGCAGAGTGGTTGCCGTTGTATCCAATCGATAAAGAAATTAAATATTGGGTTACACGCAAGGAAAGTCAACCAGACAACCAATTGCAAAATCAATAGTTTCTTTTAATGTAAGCGCCCTCTTTTCCTTGTATGATGGATTCAGGATAAAGAAAGGAGGTTGCGATAGAGACACCGCCTAAAGCAAGTCCAAAGGGGAAGGGCGATATGCCCTAACCTGGTCAAAAGTTAAGTTTCTGCACCAGACGTTCCCCAAACGAAAAGAAGGCTGCAAGTTCGCCTCCTTCCCCTACATAAACAATAGAAGTAAGAAGTGTGACGGACGGGTTGAAATCCCGTCCGTCTTTTTTGTTGGCAAATCGCAAAATCCGTTTTATAGTTATTCGAAAATTCATTGGCAAAGGAAACAACATGAACAAGGCAAACTTTATTCCTCTGGCATCCTATCGCAATTACCCCGAAAGCGAAATGAAAAAACGCGCCGCTGCATTTTACGAGGAAGTTAAGCGGCGGCGTACCGTTCGTGAGTTTTCCAACCAGCCTGTTCCGCGTGAAGTCATTGAGCATGCCATCCTTGCAGCAGGGACAGCCCCCAATGGCGCAAATATGCAGCCCTGGCATTTTGTCGTTGTCAGTGACGCGTCTGTTAAAAAGCAAATCCGTGCAGCGGCTGAAAAAGAGGAACATGAGTTTTACACCCGCCGTGCCACTCCAGAATGGCTTGAGGAATTGTCAGCATTGGGCACGGATGAACACAAACCTTTCCTTGAAACTGCCCCCTATCTGATCGCCATTTTCGAACAAAGTTATCGCATCATGGAGAATGGAAGTCACCGCAAAAATTATTATGTGACCGAGTCGACGGGTATTGCCACAGGCGTTCTAGTTACGGCACTGCATCACGCCGGGCTTGCCACCCTCACCCATACTCCCAGCCCAATGGGATTCTTGAACGAAATCCTCAAACGCCCGAAAAATGAAAAACCCTTCCTGCTCTTGGTGGTTGGTTATCCGTCTCAAGATGCAACCGTCCCAGACATTCGGAAGAAGGGATTGGATGAAATTGCGTCGTTTATCTAGCTTCCATCGCTCTTCGCATGCGATCCAGACCCTCTTTCAACAACTTGCGTGACGTGCCAAAGTTGATGCGGATATGTCCCTCCCCTTCCCTGCCAAAAATCTTCCCATCGCTTAAACCGACTTTCGCTTTATCACGGAAGAACTCAAACGGCGAACCTTCAATGCCAGCCTGTGTAAAATCGAGCCAGCCAAGATAGGTCGCATCAGGAATCGTGGTGCGGACATTCGGCATATGCTCCGTCACATAGTCCACCAGAAAATCGCGGTTGGAGGTGAGGTGGCGGTGCAGGTCTGCCAGCCACGCGTCAAACTTGCCCGAATAGCCTGTATACGCGGCGTGGAGTCCCATACTGGCAACATGCAGGCTCAGGTGGTGCATCTCCTTCTCAAACGGCTCACGCAATTCCTTATTGGGGATGATGGCAAACCCACAAAACAACCCGGGGACATTAAATGTCTTGGACGGCGCAACCAGCGTGATGACGTGCTTCTCGATCTCACGGGAGAGTTTCGCCATTGGTGTGAACTTGTTGCCACCCAGCAATAACTCCGCGTGGATTTCATCTGAAACGATCATCACCTTGTGTTTGATGCAGATCTCCGCCATACGGGTCAACTCTTTGCGCGAGAAGATAATGCCCAGCGGGTTATGCGGATTGCACAACAGGAACATCCGCGCTTTTTTCACGCGCTTCTCGAACAAGTCCCAGTCAATTTCGTAGCGGATGATATTTCCCTGCACATGCTTCACCAGCGGAATATCCACCTGCGGAATACCGACGTTATGCTTCACATCATGGAACGCATTGTACACAGGGGTCTGGACCGCCACGCCTTTTTTCGGCGAACAGAACGCGCGCGCCGCTATGCTAAACCCAGCAACGATTCCCGGCGTAGCCAACACAGCTTCAGGCTGGACTTTCCATTTATACAAATGTTCCAGCCGCGCAGCG
>VGOX01000121.1 GCA_016875755.1 Chloroflexota bacterium | reverse complement strand
GCAACTTCACATTTACCCGCTGGTCACCTGGCGCGATTAGCTAAAATCCCTCCTTCAACTCCTTCCCCTACTTTATGTTAGCGGAAACTAAAGTAGGTTCGACTTCACAAAACGCTATTTATGACATTTGTCACTACGCATATCTATATAAAGTAATACAAAATTTTTTTTCAGGCAGTAACCATTTTTCATTTTGAACAACTTTTTATGTATGGGAGTTTTTTTGGCTTTTCTGAATGTATTTAAGCGTAGCGCCAGAAAACGCACAACACTCGCCGAGGGACATGTCGTCCCTGATGCAGCGCGGTGTGTGCAGTGCGGCATTTGCACCTACAACTGTCCCATTGAAATTGACGTACGCGCATATGTCTGGCGCAGCGAAGCCATCAACCGCAGCGAGTGTCTGACCTGTGGCGAGTGTGTGGCGCGTTGTCCGCGTGGGGTGTTGCGCTTTGAGCGCACCGACCTCTTTTCAGCGGAGGCATCATGAGGCACGTCATCATCGGTTCAGGCGTGGCGGGAATCGCAGCAATAGAATCAATTCGCAGCGTAGAGCGAGGCGCAGAAATCATCATGCTCGGCGACGATCCGCATGGGTTTTATTCGCGCCCTGGGTTGGCATATTACCTCACAGGTGAATTATCCGATCACGCCTTGTATCCCAAAACGCGCGAAGATTACAAAAAACTTGGATTCACCTACCGCAAAGTCCGCGTGACGAAAATCCTGCGCGACGAAACCTCACTGCAATTGGATGACAACTCGCTTCTGACGTACGACAGGCTGTTGCTTGCCACTGGAGCCTTTGCCACGCCTCTGGCTGTTTCTGGCGCAACCCTGCAAGGTGTAGTGAAACTCGATCATTTAAGTGATGCGCGGAATATTCTCAAACTCGCCAAACGCGGGCGGACTGCGGTTGTGGTTGGCGGCGGCATTACTGCGCTCGAACTCGCCGAAGGTTTGCTGGCACGCGGCATGGATGTCCATTATTTATTGCGGGGGAATCGCTACTGGAGCAATGTGCTTGACGAACAGGAATCGCGCATTATCGAAGCGCGTTTGCAAGTGGAAGGTATCACCCTGCACTTTCATTCAGAATTGCAAGAGATCATCGGACGGTCAGGTAAGGTAAATTCCATTCGCCTGAAAGATGGAAAAACGCTCAAATGTGACCTGCTCGCCTTTGCCATCGGCATCCAGCCGCGTGTGGAATTGGCACGTGAAGCGGGTCTGCAAGTGGATCGCGGCATCCTTGTGAACGAATTCATGCAGACAGATGATCCAAATATTTTTGCGGCAGGTGATGTGGCCACAAGTATTCGACCCGATCAGTGGGCGCTCGATCCTCGACAGTTTGTGGGGCGCCGCCCGTGAACAGGGTTGCGCGGCGGGCATGAACATAGCAGGACGAAGCACGCCCTACATCAAATCCATACCGTTCAATGTTACACGACTGGCAGGGCTGACCACCACCATCATCGGCGCAGTTGGGCATGGAAGGGATGACGACCTTGTTGGCATTGCACGCGGCGATAGCGAGACCTGGCGCGAACTTCCAAATGTCGTGATCGCCCAAAGCGGTTTCGATGTGAACCGCGTGCGCATTCTCGTTGGCGAGAAAAAATTGATCGGCGCGGTGGTCATGGGAGACCAAACGCATTCCATCCCCCTGCAAAGAATCATCACACAACAAGTGGATATTTCTCTCATGCGCGACAGGCTGCTCGCCCATGATGCGAAGTTATCCGATGTAATTGTGGATTTTGGACCAAACTTAAATCTTGAGAAAATAAATATGTCGGGAGGCAGGCATGCTGAGAGGCTACAACGAACTCTGGCTTGCAGTTTTTGTTTGCGTATTGATCACGGGTGGGTATGGGGCAATGGTCGTATTGAATCAAGGCATCCCCGCTGCCAGTGAATTGTTCGGTCACACCATCGGCATCATTGGTTTCACTCTGATGCTGATGACCGAAACTTTTTACAGTTTGCGCAAACGGGTACGCTTTGCCGCGTGGGGAAAATTATCCACCTGGTTGAAATTCCATATTTTCATGGGGCTGGTGGGTCCGTATATGGTTCTGCTCCACACGTCATGGAAGTTCAACGGGTTGGCAGGCGCCACCACCCTGCTGACGATCATCATCGTCGTGAGCGGATTCATCGGGCGTTATATCTTCACCCGCATCCCCCGCACGCTCGATGGCTTGGAAATCGAAGGCGCACTTTCGCAAGAAGCATTGAAACGCGCGCGACAACTCATGGCAAGGAAGTCTCGCTCGACGGGCTGGAATCCAGCGATGACCCGAGCGAAATCCCCTCCGAACGATTCGCATCTGACGACCCGCACCCCGAAGCGATAGCCGAACGAAAAGACGCGGCGAGCCTTGTGGAGCGTATCCTTGCTGAAGAACTGACTCCGCGTCAACGTGCTGTGCTGACTGCCATTGGCGTCAAAGGCGCACCAATGGATGAAGTCGCCAAGCGCATGGGAACGAATCGCAATGCGCTTTATAAAATGATGCATGACGCCCGCCTGCGGATGCGTCGCCGTCTCAAACGTGAAGGCTTCGAACCTGAAGAATTGCTTGACCTGTTTGGTAATTAATTGCCTGAGTTGAATGTCAAACTGAAAATGAGAAAATTCTTAAGTTGGTTACAAGGCTTGTTTCGCAAAGCGTCTCCACCCACAGAGGCGCAGGTTGCGCTTGCTATGATGTCTATGACTCATGATCAGGAACTCTCCTGCGACGAAGTCCATGACCTGATCGATCAATTTGCTGAAATGCAATTGCGCGGCGAAAACCCTGCGCATCTGTTCCCGCTGGTACAGCGTCATCTTGAAATGTGCCCCGAATGTAGGGAGGAATTTGAGGCGTTGTTGGCAGCGTTGAATGAAAAGTAAACCAAAAGAGGCGGAAGATTTTCTTCCGCCTCTTTTGACATATTACTTAACTTTACATGTGTGGGGGAATAGTAGTTTCAAATTATTTTTTTCTTATACCAGTCACTTTGTTTGGCTTGGAGAAACTGTTCCTGCCTTTGTTTCCCATTGCTGAATGGCTGTCAGTACTCCATTTGCAATCCGCATTGGACGTTCTCCAATGCCGTCAATTTGCGCCTTTTCGCTGCGTGGATCGATCTCGATAACCTTTGTCCGTATTTCCACTGGCACACTATCATGGGTTAATCCGCGAATCACACCAGAGATCGGCGTAGTCAACGGCATGTCATTAATAGAGGCGATCACCTGGCCCTCCGTCACCATGTCACCGATCTGAAATGTGGTTTTAAAGTCGCCAGCAGACGGCGCATAAAGATAACGATCACGGGCATGACCTTCAATGCTGATCGGTTCTCCTTTCAGCGGCGTAGTTCTCCCTGTTGTGATGACCCGCCCCAGATCTTCCCCTCGTGCAGTTTCAATGGCAATTCGCACGTTAACGCCAGCAATAAAATTTGGACCCAGACCAAGGGTTAGTGGGGCAAGGTGGATCTGGCTCATTGGTTTTTTGTGTTTTCGCATGCGCGCATCTACGATCACCTGTGGGCTAAGTTTTTTTACCAACCTGTGGAAGGTGCCAACATGAATGGGGATGAAAATATGGTTAACCAAAGCGGTTTGTACGGCGGGTACTCCAACTATTTTTCTGGCAGATACCCCTTCCAGGGAAGTCTCCCCCTCGAATATGGCGTCTGTAAACGACATTTTACGGCGGGTGGCAGTTGGTTTGGAAACTTCATGGATCACTACCGAATATCCAGCTGAGAAAAGGCGATGTGCAACTGCGGATGCTACGTCATTTGAACCACGTACGATGATTCTCAAGTACCCCGCTGTGTTATTGCCGAGCGCTGGAACGTTTTGCTTCGAAGACTCAGGAATGTTCATTATCCTTCTCAATTTTTCTGGTGATTCCAAGCAATATGGTAGACACTACAATTAAAACAACAGATAAAGCCAACGCGACTCCCCGATCAGTTTCAAAACCGAGATAAATTGCCATTGGCATTGTTTGTGTTACGCCTTCTAAATTTCCAGCAAAAAGGATGGTTGCACCAAATTCGCCCAACGCGCGAGTCCAGGTGAGAATTGCGCCGTTTAATAACGCGCGGCTTGTAAGAGGCAATAGTACCTCACGGAACAATTGCCAGCGATTTGCCCCTTCAACGTTTGCGGCTTCTTCCAGTTGTTTATCAACCCCTTTGAAGCCAATCCTTGCGGAGCGGATATATAACGGCGCAGCAACAAACATTTGCGCAATTACCACGGCAGCAGTTGTAAACGGTAAACTAATTCCCAGAATACTCAATGTCGAACCTAATAATCCCCGCCTGCCAAATGTAATGAGTAGTGCCAAACCTGCAACAGAGGGAGGGAGGACGATCGGTAAATCTATGAGTAGTTCAACCCATGATTTGAACTTCAAATTCCAACTTGCCAAAATATACGCAAGAGGTGTACCCAAAATAATCGTACAGATGGTAGTCACTGTACTTGTGACTATACTTAATTTCAAGGCACTTAATGCTTTTTGTGAAAAAGCGTAATAGAAAAAATCTGGATTAATCGAGCGCAGGAAAACCGCCAACAGAGGCAGTAAAAATAACCCAATTATGAAAACACTTGGAAGAATAAAAATCCATTTTGAATCAGAGAGTTTTTTCATTAATCTAAAAAGCCGTAAGCGGTTCTCCTTCAAACAATCTTATCAGGCATTACTGAGGCGGAGCGAATCCCCATTTTTGTAAAGTGGCTTGGCCATCTTTGGAAAGTACATAAGCAATAAAGGCCTGGGCTAGTTCAATTTGGTTTGATTCAGCCAGGGGGGCAATCGGGTAGGTTGCCACTATATTTAATTCCAAAGGAATATCAAGCGTTTGGAGTTCAGGTGCTGCTACTGCGTCAGATGTGTACACAATTCCGGCATCCGCTTCGCCTAATTGGATTTTTGTCAGCACTTGGCGGACATTATCTTCATTAGATACAACATTTGCAATCACTTTTTGACCGAAATCGCTTCCAAATTGGCTGTTCATCTTCTTCAGCACTTCACGCGTGTATTTACCAACCGGTACTTCTTCTGCGGCAAGGATGATTTTTATGCCTGCATTCGCTAACCCCTCAAGACTTGTAATACTGGCAGGGTTATCAGCTGGTAAAACCACAACTAACTTATTAGTTAGGAACATTTGCGGCATATCTCTGGCAATGAGGTTTGTATCTACAAGTGCGTTCATTTCTGTATTGTTTGCAGGAGCAAATACATCAGCTGGAGCGCCCTCCTCAATTTGGGTTCGCAACGCTTGTGAACCTGCAAAGCTGAATGTGATAAACACACCTGGATTATCAATCTGAAACCTCTCACCAATTTCTGTGAAAGCATTGGTCAATGATGCGGCGGCAAAGACAGTTAACGTGCGCGTTTCAGATGCGCTAGTGGATGGAACTGCTGAGGCTGTGGCGGTTGTTTCAGTATCAGAAACAGTTGCAGGGGCGGGTGGGGCGGGGTTGCATCCTGCCAAAAAAAATGCCAGTAAAGAGATTAGTGCTGAAAAGCGTTTCATTTTTCTCCTATGCCTGATGGTAATTGAGTTTTGCACTTGATCAAAGATGCGATCAATACCGCCAATTGGTCGATGCGCATGGATGTGCCCATGCATATCTATGTCTGGACGTGATATTGTTCGATGTTGGTTTGTTTTGCTTCAAGTTGAATGGGTGTTTGATAATATGAATTCCCTGCACATGCCCTACAAAGTGTAAGACCTTTTTGATGTGTCTCACGCTCGTTCATGATTTCTTCGCCGCACACATCGCAATTGACGCGTACACCGGGGCGCGAGACGATCTCGGCAATCGGAGCTGCAAGATGAATCTCGTTGACGGTGAACATCTCTTCGTCAGGCATAACCTGATAAGCCTGCATTTGGGCAAAATAATGACGAGGTTCGTTCTGTGCATGGTGATACGCCAGTTCGCGAATATTCAAAACAGGTGACACACGAATTGCCAGACCCGTATGTGAATCCACAAAAGTTGCTGCTGTCTTGCCATAATCTTCCACACGCAAGGTGCGATGCCCGACCGTGCAGTTTGTTGCTGCGATCAATCCGTCCGCAAAACAGCCATCCGTTTCGGTGATGACCAGCAGACGTTTATTGCCCTGATTGGCAGGCAAACCTAATGCCTTGAGTCCGCATAACCCCATGCGCACACCAAGGATCTGTCGCGGGCAAAGATGGGAATGTTCGCGTGCTGATTTTTCGAGATAGTCGGTTAGTTTCATAGCTGTATAGTCTCATAGTTCGATGAAGTTCGATAAAAAGCGCCATCTCATGGAAAAGAGACGGCGCAAAAAAATCATGCTACGTGAGTCTCCTTTCCAAACGTGGGGATGAAGATGTTTCCGTCTTCACCTGGACTGTGTTCACAGTCTGTCCTGCCGCCGTGCGATGGTGGGTAGGCGGTCAGGCTTCGGAGAGATAATCCCACTATAACGGAATTACAGTCGAACAACCAGTGACAAAAATCACCAATTCCCTTCGTGCATCTGTTCGACCCTTTCCATTATCCAAATACCTCAAAATTATCCAAATACCTCAAAATCAAAGCGATGTTCAGCGCATCATTGTGTGACATCCGTCATATTCGTAATTTTGAATACATGCTACAATACATTCAGGTTTATGAATATGAAAAAGGCATCCATCCCCGAACTTTCCGAAAAACTAGCTGCACCCCTGCAGGCCCTTGCCTCACCCCAGCGCATTGCCATCCTGCTCGTCATTGGCAAAGGAGAAGCCTGCGTCTGCCATCTTGAAGCTGCCCTT
>VGOX01000120.1 GCA_016875755.1 Chloroflexota bacterium | reverse complement strand
TGCACGCCTTCCAGTTGCGCTCATCATACCCAACATTCTCAATTACTTTTCACGGTATAACCTTTTTACTCCACTCACTGCCAGAGGCAGTGGTTTTGTACTCTAATAAAATTTCAGTGGACGACAAGGGCATCTCGCTGCTGGCTGCATTTGGGCTGCCGCCTTTTTCACATGAGGACGATCCGCTGCGCGGTGTGTTGGCGGCGCAAGATGTTTACACAGCCATCACGGAGCAGGGTCTGAAGTGTTACATCGGCATTGCGACGGGGCGTGTATTTTGCGGCGTGATCGGCAATGAGACTCGCAGGGAATACACCATCAATGGCGATACGGTCAATCTGGCATCGCGGTTGATGTTTGCATTGTCCAACGGAATGACGACTGCAGACGGAAATCCGCTGCATATTATTTGCGATGTGAATACCTATGAAGCGGCACGAGGACGCGTGGATTTTTCGACGCTTGCACCCATTCAGGTACGTGGAAAAGCGCAGCCTGTGCCGATCTTTGTTCCGCAGGCGCGGCATGCCAAAGAAATGGGGCACGTAGCCCTGACAGATATGATCGGACGAGAGGACGAGCGGTTTGTGATCGCCGATGCGATGAGAGCACTGGTTACCCGTGAAAGCCGCATAGTGATCGTTGAAGGTGAAGCGGGATTGGGAAAATCACGTCTGGTGGAGGAATTATTCCGTCAGGCAGATGCGATGAATGTGAACATGCTGCTTGGGCTTGGTGAAGCGATCGAACAGACCACGCCATATCACGTTTGGAAAAATATCGCCGAAAAACTATTCGATTTGAACGAAAAGGAAAATACTTCGGAACAAAAAATAACTTTCGAGCAAATGCTTGCGCATGATGATGCACTCAATGAACGCGCTCCATTATTGAGCTCCATTTTGCCTTTTGCGATTCCCGATAATGAAAACACAAAAGACATCATCGGCGAAGCCCGCGCCAACGCCATGCATCAATTGCTGATCGAACGGCTCATACAAAAAGCCGAAAAGTCACCCACAGCATTGGTCATCGAAGATGTTCACTGGCTCGATTCGGGCTCATGGGCGTTGCTGAGTCATGTAGCCCAACAGGTGACGCCCCTGCTGATCGTCATAACACTGCGCCCGCTGGGCGACGCGGCTCCGCCATTTTTTACTCAATTGCGCGCCATGCCTGCGGCGCGATTCCTAACACTTGCTCCGCTTAGCAATGTCAACATCGAAACCTTGTTGCGGCAGCGGCTTGAAGTTGAAACGCTCCCTGAAGAATTGGTCAGGTTCATTCGCAGCAAAGCGGAGGGACATCCGTTTTACAGCGAGGAACTTGCCTACGCCCTGCGCGACAGCGGATTTATCGAGATCAAAAACAAAGCATGCCGCATTACTTCCAGCGCTGGAAATTTGGATGAGTTGAACCTGCCTGGCTTGCTGGAAGGAGTCATCACCAGCCGCATCGACAGAATGCCGCCCTCGCATCAACTCACGCTGAAAGTTGCTTCTGTAATTGGCCGTGTGTTTGCGCTGAAAGAGTTATCTGCCATCTACCCGATCAAGTCCGAAATTCAGGCATTGCCCGATTACCTGACCCATCTCGAAAATCAGGAACTAACCATCAAGGAAGCACCCGAGCCTGATGTTTCGTATCTATTCAAACACATCATCACGCAGGAAGTAGCCTACAACCTATTGCTCTTCTCACAGAGACGCTCCCTGCACCGCGCCATTGCTGAATGTTACGAAGGCTCTTTCATGCAGGATATCGTCACGTACTATCCCGTACTCGCTCATCATTGGAAGCAGGCAGATGTTCCGCAGAAGGCGGTCGAATACCTTGAGAAATCAGGCGAGATGGCACTTCGAAACGGGACGTACCGTGAAGCGATACAGTTCTTCTCGCAAGCGCTGGAAAAAGCCGCATCCGATACCAGCGTGGAAATATCTCCACTGAAACGGGCATACTGGCTCAGGTCGCTGGGCGAAGCGCATATGGGTCTTGGTGATATGGATACAGCTTCGGAGCAATTCCGCAGGGCAGTGTCCCTCCTCAGGGTGCCGAGTCCCAGAACTTCCATTGGCGTTGTTTTGGGGTCGCTCCGCGAATGGTATATCCAAAGTCTGCACCGTCGTTTTCCCCGCTTTTTTATTGGACGGTTGAGATCAGCAGACAAGGAATTGCAGGAAGCCGCGCAGGTATTCACACATTTGGCGTATGTGAATTACATCAAACTTGAAACACTGCCGATGCTTTACCATGTATTGAGAAGTTTGAATCTTTCTGAAGCAGGCGGCAGCATGTCACCTGCGCGGGTGTGGGCATTGGGAACAGCAAGCGCGATTCTTGGATTCATTCCCTATCACAAACTGGCGCAGCAATATGCATATAAGGCGCTGCAAGCCTCTGTGCAGGTGGACAATCCGCGCTCGCAAATCTGGACGTATCTCGCAGTGGGCACATACAAACTTGGCATTGCCGAGTGGGATACCGCGCGCGAGTCGCTTTTGAAAGCGAAGGAACTTGCGTTGAAAGCCTCCGATTATCAGATTCAAGGAAATGCCGAAGTTGTGCTGGCTGGCCTGGAATATTATCGCGGCGGTGATTTTGAGGAAAGTCAGAGAAATTACGATAACCTGCTTGCCCTCACCAAACGCTCCAATAACCACTTACACCATACCTGGGTTACCTACGGATTGTCCTTCCTGCATCTTATTCGCGGCGAGTTTGAGCAGGCGCTGCAAAATGTGAAGGATGGCGAAACTCTTGACCCAACACCTATCAATGTGGTTCATCTAAACTGCATCCGCGGAGTTGCCAATTGGCGGCTGGACAGGCCCGAGGAAGCAATTCACTATTTTACAAATGCCTGGCGGGTGGTACGCTCTCTG
The DNA here is from genome assembly GCA_016875755.1 of Chloroflexota bacterium. GTDB lineage: Bacteria > Chloroflexota > Anaerolineae > Anaerolineales > Villigracilaceae > Villigracilis. The sequence continues at coordinate 3,967 of VGOX01000120.1, read as the reverse complement.
CCGCCACAGGTGTACTCCCTGCTGATGGCATATCACAGCATGGGACAGGTGCTATTCGGAATTTGGGAGCAGGGAAAAATATTCAAAGCAGATGGCGTGCGCTCTGAAAAAGAGATCAAAGATTCTCTGCGCACGATCATTGGACTTCTAAAAAAATATAAACGAGCTTTCCTGATTGGTGAACCTGCCTTCCTGTACTTTCAAGGTGTGCAGGAATGGCTATTTGGCAACAAGAATTCGGCAAAAAAATACTGGCATTCCATTGCAGAGTCTGCCCGAAGGCTTGGCATGCTGTGGAATGAAGCTCACGCCCTGCGTGAGATCGGCAAACGCTCTGAGGGAAGTTCGAAAAGCGAACATTTACAGCGGGCGCTTGAGATATTCACAGCCTGTCATGCAACATATGATGCGGACGATACAAGAAAACTACTGAACACATAAACAAAAAGGCTTCCCTTGCAATGGAAGCCTTTTTGTTTAGCAATCTAAAAAATTAATGGATCGTACCGCGTGCTAACTCCAATATTTCTTTTTTATCTTCGTAAATGCGCACCAGTTTCCCGTCTTGCATTTGTAAGACGCGGTCTACAAATTGACACATTCGTAAGTCATGTGTGACGATGATACCTGCACGCTCATTCTCATGGATGAGGTTGGCAAAAGTCTCCACCACCTGAAAAGCACGTTCAGTATCGAGTGAGGCGGTGGGTTCATCTGCCAGCACCACGGCAGGGTTGTGGATCAACGCCCGAGCAATGGCAACGCGCTGCTGCTGTCCGCCTGACATTTGAGCAGGCAGGTTATGCAAACGTTCTGCCAGCCCGAGCCGCGCCAGCAACTCGTCCGAGCGAAGGCGGGCAGCCCGGTCCAAATTTCCATTCAGGCGCAGCATGAATTCCACATTCTCACGTGCAGAAAGATATGGAATCAGGTTATTCGACTGAAAAGTAAACCCGATCTTCTCACGGCGCAGTTTGACGCGCTGCTTCTCATTCATCTGCGCGAGATCCTGCCCGTCGATCAACACTTGTCCGCTGGTGGGCGTGAGCAAGGCAGCCAGGATCGAAAGCATGGTGGTCTTACCAGAACCGCTTGGTCCTACAAGCGCTACAAACTCGCCAGACTTCACCTGAAACGAAACATGATCCACCGCTTGAATGGTCGCACCATCCAGCGAAAAAGATTTCACCAAATCACGAACTTCAAGAGCTACATTCGACATAACTATCCTAACCTAAGTGCCTTCAACGGCTCGATGCGAACCGCATAAATAATCGAAACCATTCCACCAAACGGACCGATCAACAAGAGCAGGATGACTGCGATCAGGGATCGTTCGCCGTTAAATGTGAGCGGGATCGTGGGCGGGAATCCCAGCGAGAAGAGATAGGTCAACCCGCCTCCAATACCTACGCCGAGAGCTGTTACAAGAATGATCTGCATCACCGCTGACAGACCCACCACCCCATTTGACGCGCCAATCGCTTTTAAGACACCAATCTGCGGAACTTTTTGCAGGATCTGAATCTGGAAGAAGCCGCCAATGACGAGAATACCGATCAACAGGGTGAAGATGCCCTGCGTCTGCACAGTGCCTTGCTGGGCTGAATAACCTGGGATGTTATTGATCGTGGTCTCAATATCGGTGACTTCGATGTTCGAAACTTTCTCCATCAACAGTGCAGACATCACGTCCGTTTGCGAGGGCTCCACCAGCCTGACGGCGATGATACTCGGGAAGGGTGTATCGCTCGTCAACTCAGATTCAGATTGCGGGCGGATCTTCTCCCAGGTGGCAGGCGGGACGAAGATCGTCGGCTGAAAGAAATACGATTGACCATCCACAAGCCCGACGACCTCAAGTTCAAAGAACTCGTCTTCGGTCCCCTGAGTGGAGCGAATCTCGATTAGATCGCCGACTTGAATGCCGGAACGCAGCGCCACGTTGCGGTCGATGACTGTTTCTCGAGCTTCGCCTGTGCGAAACTCACGCCCCTCCAAAATAGTCGGCATGCCTGGCCTGCCTGGCTCCACCCCAAGCATCGAGACTTTCAATGGCTCCGCAAGGGAGACGATTTCGGTGTTGGAGGTGTAAATTGCGCCAGCATCATCCACGCCCTCCACGCGGCGAATGGACTTGACGGTCTTTGTTTCCAATCTACTGGCGGTGATGACGTAATCCGACTTTTCCAGGAACACGATCAATTGCGCATCCAGATTTGCCACATATTGGCGGTTGCCAGTGGCTAGTCCCTCGCCCAATGCGGCGATGAACAAAACAAGCAGGGTGATCAAGGCGATCACCAATGCCACCAAAAGGAAACGTCCGCGGTTGCGGATGACCTCCTTGACGGCAAGATAGGTTGCAAGAGAAACACTTTTCATCAATTTTCTTTCAATTACACAACAGGCTTCGAATCGAACGGCTTTTTCCAATCAACGCCCATGATTCCGTGCAGAATCAAGTCTACGGGCGGATGATCGGCAATGTCTTCATAGTAATACGGCAGGCGGATGCGTCCGTCTGTGCCGATAATGAAGGTGCCAGACATTTGGTAGGCGTCCTGTCCCTGATGCGGGACTTCAGGTTTGTAGCCTTTTTCACGTGCCACTCTGCGATTGGAACGCCAAATGCGCGGAGATATAAGTGTCTGCCAGAGGTTGCCGCGATATAAACCGTATGCGCGATACGCATCTCGATTTGGGTCGGCGAGACAGGTGGCGGTGGAAGCGCGTTCGTCACAGAAGGCTTTAGCAGATTCTGCTGAAGCGTGGGAAACGATCGCAAGGCGCAAGCCTCTCTCCCGTAGGGATTGATGCGAATCGATCAATTGGTCCATCATCTCTTTGCATTGCGGGCATCCAAAATGGCGGGTGAATGCGAGGACAAGAACATCCTTTTGCCAGAGAGAAGAAAGGCGCACAGGATTGCCGTTTGCGTCGAGCAATTCTGCATCAGGCGCTGGGTCATTGAATTTCAGGTGAAACTTTTGAGCCATGATTTCCTTTTTTGCATAAAAAATCCGCGTCCTTTCAGACGCGGATTTGAGGGTCTGATATTGGTATTCTACCAGACTGCACAGATTTTGCAAAGGTTTTGCAATGAATGAATTTGTTAGGTCAGGCGATGTGCAAAATGGATTTCTCCACCTTGTTCCCTACCTTGGCAATGCGTCGCCAGCTGCTATTGTCGTTGAGCGAGATCCAACGGCGCTCTTCGGTGCGGTAGAACCAGTCTTTGTCCTGCTGGTAATAAACGAGCACACCAATCGATTCCCAGATGTTGAGAATCTCGTTACCGTGTGCGTGGGTATCATCGAAATCGGTGGTGGCGCGTTGGCCCATCTCGCTGTAGAGTTCGTTGAGTTCGAGCAGCAGGGTGTTGATATCAGGCGAAAGATGGCTGACCTTCAAGCCGATGCGCTTGGCTTCTTCGAACAAAATTGGGTAGCCGTGTGAAGGGTATTTTGAGTTGAGCGTGGAAGCGATCTGCTCTGCAACTTTTTCTTCCTTGATGTGATATGCAAGCAACTCCTTGCACAGCATGATGGAAAGGGATTCGGCGCGGTCCACTGCACCGATGACAAGCGGATGTACATGCTCGAACAATTGTTGATATGGGTTTTCGCTTAAATCGGACCCTTGGGCCTGCCATAACCGCACGACACGGTTCAATTCATCCAAGCTGACACTAACGCGGTCGTTGTCGCGGTCGATTGGCGAGAGTGCGTGTGTGAGGGACGTATCCACCGAGGTAAGGTATGCCATCGGCCCCATATGGATCTCGTTCGCGCCGAGCGTGATCATTGTGGCAGCGGAGGCACACTCGAGCGGAATCACCGCCACAACTTCATCACAATATTGACGCAGAAGATTCACGATACGCAGGGATGCCTGTCCATTGCCGCCGCTCGATTTGATGAATAAATAGATCTTTTCCTGCCGCCCGATCTTTTCGAGCAGCTCG
>VGOX01000119.1 GCA_016875755.1 Chloroflexota bacterium | reverse complement strand
TGAGGCTATTTCACAATAGGCGTTATTATCAACAAACAGTCACTTGCGCGGACTACGTTGCCGCCTACGCTCGTTTTCTAAATTTATACCCGTATACATGATATATGCCACTCTGGGCTGATCCAATTGCGGTTGTGAGCCCTCAATAATTCGATCCCTTTTATTGTATAATGAAAATCATTTTCAAAAATAAGGTTTGAAAAACCATGCCCACACTTGCGATTATGTTCGGTTCTGATGATACGAAAAAATTGATCCAACCTCTTTTGCATATTCAATACAACTTGCTTATTGGCGCAGACATATCTGTCACGAAAGATGCTGAGTTGACCTTGTTTCTTACGGAAACAACGGAGTTTTCTTCCCTTCCTCACTCACCCTGGCTGGCATGGGATCAGACAGGCAATCCGCAGGCGATCTCTAAAGCTTATCAGGCGGGAGCACGAGCGGTCTTTCCAAAAGAGACCTCGATGAATGTGATCCTGGATACGATTCAACGAACCATGGGGGAGTTGCTTGAAAACAGGAAAGATGCCAAACCTCGTGCACAGCGGACCTATCGCCGCGGCGAGTTGATTCTGCTGGAGGCAGATGCTGTCTTGCATGTGGAAGATGGCATCCTTGCCACGACTATGATCCATCAGGACGGGGTTGAAGTTCTGCTGGGGTTGAGTGGCAAGGGGCAAATTGTGGTGGCACACCCTGACGATAATTGCCATATTCAGATCGTTGCGCATACAGAAGCGAAGGTACAGATCGAGCCTTGGGATGTGGCGGCAGAACAGCCTGATTTTCTTGCAAAGTTGCGGGCGCGCTTGCAACAGATGGAAGGTTGGGCAGCCATGCAGGCGCGTCCTTCGTTACAGCAAAGGGTGTTGGGATTGTTAGGTTTGTTATCGGAGCAGTTTGGAATTGCCTCGAAGCAGGGCGTTCTGATTGATGTTCGGATAACACATGGTCAACTAGCGGCTGCTGTAGGCGCAACGCGGACATCCATTACCCGTGTCTTAAGTGAACTACGGGCGCAAGGCAGGGTGTCAACGGTCAATAAAGATGGGGAAGACTTGTTTTGTCTGGTGGAACAGCCCGAGCATCACTCACATTACTAATCGCAATACGGTCTCCGCAAGTTCTGCTTGTGTGTATCATTTGATACATATAGCGGGTGGCAAAATTTACAAAAATGGTGCGTCTCTTGAAACGACAGGTTTTGCCGTATTGAAATAAGATTTCAACAAGATACGGCATGACAGACACTCAATTTCATTGGACCAAACTCTTACATCAGGCAGGCTGCCGCGTCACCGCCCCGCGTGAGGCGGTGATTTCAGTTTTGCTGGGGTCGCTGCGCCCGCTCGGCGTTCAAGAATTGCATGAGCTGGCACGAGAACATCACCCAGACCTCGGCTTGGTGACGGTCTATCGCACCGTGGAAAAACTGCTCGAGTTAAATCTTGTACAGCGCATCCATCGCGCCGACGGTCACCACGCTTACCTGCCTGTTGCCAGTTCAGATCAGCACATGCTCTTGTGCAACTCATGCGGACAGGTCGCCTTCTTTGATGGCGACATCAGCGCACTGGCGGAAGTAATCTCGAAAAAGACGGGCTACAAACTGGACTTAAGTCTGATCCAGTTTTTGGGTCTATGTGCCAATTGCCGACATTAATATCCAAACAAAGGAAAAAGGAAGATGAAGAAAAAATTACTCTCGATCGTTTCACTGCTGACCCTGTTGGGTCTTTTGCTTGCTGCATGTGGCGGCGCTCAAACAGGATCAGCAGAATCAGGCTCTATTAAAGTACTCGCCTCCACCACTTTTTTGGCAGACATTGCTCAAAATGTGGCAGGTGACCGAGCCGTCGTTGAATCTCTGTTACCAGTAGGTGCCGACCCGCATGCCTATCAAGAAGCTCCTACTGATGTGGCAAAGATCGCCGAAAGCAATGTATTGATCCTTAATGGTATCGAATATGAACATTTCATCGAAGCGCTGATCGAAAATGCAGGCGGTGAACGCTTAATCATTGAAGCAACAGCAGGTCTGACTCCGCATGCGATGGAGGAACATGGGCACGAAGGCGAAGAACATGCTGAAGGTGAGGAACATGCAGAAGGCGAAGAGCATGCTGAGGGCGAAGAACATGCACACGAAGCAGGCGACCCGCACATGTGGCTCGACCCGAACCTCGTCATCACCTACGTCGAAAATATCCGTGATGGATTGAGCGAAGCCGACCCAGAGGGCGCAGAGACCTACAAAGCCAACGCCGATGCCTACATTGCGCAGTTGAATGAACTGGATGCTTTTATCAAGGAACAAGTGGAAAGCGTCCCTGCGGAACGCCGCTTGTTGGTGACCAACCACGAAGCGCTGGGCTATTTTGCCGAACGTTATGGTTTTGAGGTGGTGGATACCATTGTGGTGAGTTTCAGCACCGAAGCCAGCGCCTCGGCGCAGGAACTTGCAGCAACCATCGAATCCATCAAAGCCTCTGGCGCACCTGCCATCTTCCTCGGTGAAGTGGAGAATGCCGACCTTGCGGATCAGATCGCCGCCGAAACAGGCGCAAAAGTGGTGAGCGGTCTTTACCTCGAAACCCTGACCGATGGCGCTCCCGCCGCGACCTACATCGAGATGATGAAGTACAACGTCACCCAGATCGTTGAAGGTTTGAAGTAAACACCCTGTAATTCCCCCAAAGACAGGGAGCCGCAAACTCCCTGTCTTTTTATAGATTTTCTTATTGAAAACGTTTTTCATTTAGAGGAGTCGAGATGTTGGACTGGCGCGATCTTTGGACAGGAGGTTTCTGAATGCCTGGAGCCTGTGGCGATGCCCCCGTGTGGGGCGCGGATTATTCCCTGCCTGATCTATATGAAAAGAGTTTGCTGCTGCCTGTGGAGTTTGCTCACACGGCAGCCGAAGCGCACCCGTGTGAACGCTGGGCTGCAACTCTCAACGCGCCTGTCCTCGTGGTGAAGAATGTCGCTCAGGCGCGGCGCTTGATTCTCGAAGCGCTCAACTTGCGCGGCAAAACTGTAGCAGTGGACGCCAACTCCTCGGTGGACGTTGTCAATGCGGTGAAGCGGCATGGAGCGCAGATTCAGTTTCGGATGTTGGAGCAGGCTTTCAGTCAGGATGAAGCGCGGGGATTCGGTTTGGGCATGGATGCGGCTTGGATGCAGACTCAAGCTGGGGCGTGGATTCAGCCCGCTTCTTCCTCCCCGATTCCTGTTGTAGCAGATTGCAGCGACTCGCTGCCGATAGCGAATCCTTCACTTTCTGCCGATGTCACTTTGTATGGCTTGCACCTTTCAGCGGATGAGACTCAGGCGGGTGCGTTGTTGGTCTTTTCCAAACGCGGCGAATGGCTGCGCAATGCGATCGGTATTCGTATGAGCGAGAGCGATCTGCCATGTTGCGAGAAGTCTGTGGCGCAGCATGAACGTTGGTTTGGCGCAAATGGATTGGCACAAAAACAGTTGCAGGTGTTGCATGAGATTCGGCGCGGACTGCATGAGGCGGCGGGCTTGCCGATGAACGATGAACAGCAGGTTTTTCTGCCGCATGGGGTGGCAGTGCGCATTCCCGATGAATGTGAAGTTTCGACTTTTGTGATGTATCTGCGCGCAGAGAACACACCTTCCAAGTGGGCGCCCGAGATTCGTCCGCTGCATTACGCGGCGATTGCCACCCAGCACGAGTCGGCGGAACGGTTGGCACGTTGGGTCTTGATCCCTGCCAGCCCATTTTTTACAGAAAAAGAAATTCGCGGCGCGGTCTTGGGTGTGGTGAAGACAGCGGAGTATCTTGGTGTGCGTTGGTACACCGATTCGAAACGCGCGGTGGAATATGCCGCGTTGATGAATGAAATGTACGGCGAAGAGCACGACGCCTACCGCCCTGTCTGGTTGGAAAAAGAATTAGTTTGAAAGATACACCACGGAGAACACTGAGTTCACAGAGTTTTTTTGAAGGTTCCTCAGTGATCTTTGTGATCTCTGTGGTGAAAAGCATTTGGCTTGAATTTTTATAACAAGGAGAAAAAAAATGGATACTCGCGTACCCGTCACCGTCTTGACAGGTTTTCTTGGCTCAGGCAAGACCACCTTATTGAATCGTATTCTGCATGAAAACCACGGCAAGCGCATTGCCGTGATCGAAAATGAGTTTGGCGAAGTGGGCGTTGACCAGGAATTGGTCATCGGCGCCGAAGAAGAAGTCTTTGAAATGAACAATGGTTGCATCTGCTGCACCGTGCGCGGAGACCTCATCCGCATTCTCGGCAACTTGATGAAGCGCAAAGACAAGTTCGATTACATCCTGATCGAAACCACAGGCATGGCAGACCCAGGTCCTGTGGCGCAGACTTTCTTTATGGATGAAGAACTCGCCGCGAAAATGCGACTCGATGGCATCGTTACACTGGTGGACGCCAAGCACGTCATTCAGCATTTGGACGACACGCCCGAAGTGGTGGAACAGATCGCCTTTGCCGATGTCATTTTGCTCAACAAAGTGGACTTGGTGGAACCCGCCGCACTGGACGAACTCGAAAGCCGCATCCACGCTATGAATGCCGCCGCGAAGATGTACCGCACACAAGATGCCGCAATCGACCTTGACCGCATTCTCAACGTGGGCGGATTCAATGTGACTCGTGCGCTCGAGGTTGACCCGAAATTTATGGAGCCTGAATATCCCTTCGAATGGGCGGGCGCATATCAACTCAATGCGGGCGAATACGAACTCGTTTTGCAACCAGGTCCCGATGATGAAACGATGGATGTGGCTTTCCTGCCAATGCCACAGGCAAATGCAACTGGTATTGAATCTGCCATCATGCCTGCCACGCTCACTTTCTCTGCGCGAGAGTATGCCAAAAAATATAGCGGTGAGTCCATTCAACCCGAAGAACAACTCCATCGCCTGCCCATCACCACCGAGAATGAAATGCGTTTCAAACTCAAAGTGGAAACATCCAGCGCGTACGGATTATTCACCGAACATCATCCTTCCGAGTTCAACCTCAGTTTGCAAAATGGAAGCGCTGTTGCACCGTCTGCCGAGCGTGAATTCAAACCGCCGCATGAACACGATGATGAAGTGACCTCGGTAGGCATCACCACCCCAGGTGACCTCGACGATAAAAAACTCAACGCCTGGCTCGGCAAACTTCTGCGCGAAAAAGGCGTGGACATCTTCCGCATGAAAGGCGTGCTCAGCATCAAAGGCGAAGACCGCCGCTTTGTATTCCAGGGTGTTCACATGCTCTTCGACGGTCGCCCCGAACGTCCGTGGGGTAATGAGACTCGCCGCAACACGCTCATCTTCATCGGGCGCAATCTCGACCGCGCCGAACTCAACCAATCCTTCCGCGATTGCCTGGCATGAAGATCACGTTCAATCACCTCTGGCGCAACGCCATTGACGATCACGTCCTCGCGTTGGATTGGTCACCCGACGGGCAGACTCTAGCTGTCGCAAGTGTGAGTGGACCCGTGACTCTCTTCCACCTCGACGGAACGCGCCGCTTCACTCTACCCGCTCACGGGTTCGGGACGATGAGCATGAGGTTTCAGCCTCAGCCTGATTCTTCACTTCTCGCCACCAGCGGACAGGATGGCAAAGTCCGTTTATGGGATTCGTCCACGGGCGAGCAAGTCTGCGAGATGGATGGCGGCTCGGCATGGGTGGAACGACTCGACTGGAGCGCTGACGGCGCGTATCTCGCTTCGTGTGCGGGGCGCAAGATTCGACTCTGGACACCCGCAGGGGAAATGCTTCAAGCGTATGACCATCCTCGGTCAACGGTATCCAGCCTCGGCTGGCGTCCGAAGCGGGCAGGGGACGAGCGTCCGCAAGTGTTGGCAGTCACAGGCTACGGTGGATTAAATCTCTATACGCCAGGTGAATCCGCCTGCATTGAAGAAAACCCGTGGAAGGGTTCCGCGTTGGTCATGGCGTGGAGTCCCGATGGCAGGTTCATCGCCACGGGTGATCAGGACTCGACCATCCACTTTTGGTTTGCCGACACGGGACAGAACCTGCAAATGTGGGGCTACCCCGTCAAGGTCATGCAACTCGCATGGGACGCGTCCAGCCGTTACCTTGCCACTGGCGGCAGCGACAGCGTAGTGGTTTGGGATTGTTCAGGCAAAGGACCCGAAGGCAGCAAACCCGCCACCCTGCAGAGCCACGAAGACCTGATCTCATGCCTCGCCTTTCAACCCGTGGGTGACATCCTTGCCTCGGGCGGGCGCGATGGTAATTTGATGTTGTGGCGCGGAATGAAGAATAAAAAATCTCCGCTGCTTACAGCAGAGTTGGAAGAACCCGTCAGTCAAATCACGTGGTCACCCAATGGCAAGTTCCTCGCGGCAGGCACCGAAGCGGGTGATGTGTTTTTGTTTGAAGTGAAGTAAGCATGCCGACCTATGTGTATTTCTGTCCCGAATGCGAATTGGAGATCGAAGAGCTGCGTCCCATGAGCATGGCAGATGACCCGATGTGGTGTCCCATCTGTGGTGTACCCGTACGCCGCGGACTGACCGCCGCCATGTTCATCGGTTCGAGTAAATCCAGCGAAGCGGATTCATCATCTGCACCCGCGCCTCATTCTTTCGGTTGTCCATGCTGTGCGCCACCGCGACCTAGAAATCAAACCGTGAATGCGGCAGGAAAGTAACTGCAAAAAAAAAGAAAAATATGATTGCTCCTGCTTGTTATAAAGATAACATCTTGAATTTTGCGTATGTTAGCATTTCTATCTGCTTCAAACCATACAAGACTCCACTGCAAAAAGGGTAGCAACCCTCGTCAAAACCGAAAAAATTTAATACAATCAACGCATGTTCAGAAAAAACACC
>VGOX01000118.1 GCA_016875755.1 Chloroflexota bacterium | reverse complement strand
TTCTGACGCTGGAGATCGATGAATTTGGCAACATCACTCCCACAGCCCAAACGGGCGGGAATATCGTTGTTGGGGAAGTGGTTGAAATCCCGAATCTATATGAAACGCATACCATCACTGCCGAGGCACGGTTTGACATTGCCGGCATTCATGTGCAGCCTTCAGGTCCCATTTATCAGCCGCTCACTCGCGGTGAATCGGTTACATTCTATTGGAGCGTCCGCCCGCAAGCGACGGGAATGTATCGTGGGACGGTTTGGCTGCATTTGAATTTTGTCGAACGCTCCAGCGGAGAAGAAAGCCGAATAGCGCTATCAGCCCAATTCGTCGAGATCGAGGCGGTGGATTTCTTCGGTTTCTCCGTCGATTTTGTGCGCACCTCCGGTGTGGTTGGGTCGGTTCTAGGAGTCATTGTTGGGCTCCCATTCTTCGATGATGTCGTTAAATATCTGTGGAACAGGAGAAAAAAGAGAAAAAAAACCGTTAAGCGGTGAATGGGAAAATATGACGAAAATCACCCAAAAAATTGACATGCTATCAGGGGGGCACTTTGTTCTTTATGGTACAATTTTCGCGCTTGTTCCAAAAATTTCCACATTGGAGTATCTTAAATGAATGAGTGGCTGTATGTAGCGCTGTTTCTCATCGTTGGGCTGATCATTCCCATTGGTGCGATTACAGCAGGTTTCATCTTCGGTCCGAAGAAGCCAAATCCCATCAAAGAATCAACATATGAGTGCGGTATTGAACCTGTGGGGGAGGCGTGGGTTCAGTTTAAAGCCCAGTATTATATTTTTGCACTTGTCTTCCTGGTTTTTGATGTTGAGGCGGTTCTCTTGTTTCCGTGGGCTGTCAAACTTGGCCAACTCGGGTTGTATGTTGTGATCGAAGGCATCATCTTCGTCAGCATTCTGATCGTTGGCCTGGTGTACACCTGGCGCAAGGGAATGTTGGAATGGGTTTAATTCTCGTGTAAATAAGAGAAAAAGGCTGATCGGATTTTCCTTTCAGCCTTTTCTTTGTGTAACAGGAGTGTTTTATGAATTTCTGGAATGATCCCTTAAAAGTCGCCGCAGATTGGCTTGAAGGCATTTTTGCCGGCTGGGGCATGGATGCCGTCCTTGCCCATGTGCTGGTTGCCTTTCTCGGCGTTTTCCTGCTCATCATCATCTTGATGGTGCTGGATATTTTCCTGGTTTGGGTCGAGCGCAAGGTGGTGGCTCGTTTCCAGGACCGTCTCGGTCCCAATCGTGTGGGCCCGTTTGGGTTGATTCAGCCTTTTGCCGACATCATCAAATTGATGATCAAGGAGGATACAACTCCGGGCGGTGCAGATAAGGTTGTTTATAACCTTGCGCCAATACTCTCAATGGCATCGGTGTTGATCTTGTGGGCGGTGGTGCCTCTAGCGCCTGTAATGCTTGGTGTGGACCTGAACGTCGGCGTGCTTTTTCTGATCGCGGCTGGCGCGATTGGCACTCTTTCGATCATTATGGCGGGGTGGTCGTCGAACAATAAGTTTGCGACGATCGGCGGCTTCCGTCAGGTGGCGGTGATGGTCTCGTTCGAGATTCCCATGCTGGCGATGTTGATGATCCCCGTGATCTTCTCGGGTTCGATGAACATGAACACCATCATCGAATCGCAGAATGTTTGGTATTTTTTGATCTCGCCACTGGGCGCATTGATCTTCCTGATCGCCGCCATCGCCGAATTGGGACGCGCTCCCTTCGACCTTGCGGAAGGCGAATCTGAGTTGGTAGCTGGCTTCAACATTGAATATTCGGGCATGAAGTTCGGCATGTTCTTCGCGGGTGAACTTTTGCACGCCTTCACCTTCGGCGGCTTCTGGGCGATCCTGTTCTTTGGCGGGTATCGCTTCTTTGGTCTCGAACAGGTCAGCCCCTTCCTTGCGGTGCTCATTCTTGTCATCAAGGCAATGGTGGGATATTGGGTCATCATGTGGGTGCGCTATACGGTGATGCGTATCCGTATCGATCAGATGCTTGCCTTCAACTGGAAATTCCTGACCCCGCTGGCGTTTGTGCTTGTGCTTGTGACTGCTCTCGCGGACGCGCTTCTGGCTTCCGCCCCGACCTGGCTCTACGTCTCTGGCATGTTCCTTGCGAATGTGTTGACGGGCTGGGCGGCACTTGAGATCGCCCGCTCTGCAACGCACAAGGAGCGCGAACAGTTGGAAGGCGCAAAACAGCCTGCGGAGGTTTCCCATTAATCGGGAGAATGTAACATGACTGGTGAACAAATCATTTTTCTCATTACTGCTGGGTACACACTTGGCTCTGGCTTGATGGTGGTGACCACGCGCAACCTTGTCCATGCGGCATTGTGGCTGGTTGCCACACTGTTTGGCGTGGCGGTGACGTATGCATTGCTGAATGCGAACTTCATTGCGGTGGTGCAGATCGTGGTCTATATCGGCGCGATCGCCATCCTATTCATCTTTGCGGTCATGCTCACCCGCAAGGACCTGCGTGATAACACGCCGCAGATGAATAAGAATTGGTGGGTGGGTGCGCTTCTGGCTGTGCTGACCTTTGCAGGCTTTGCGTTTTTGCTCCAAGGTTGGAGCGGCTTCTCGAAGACCGCAGCCGCCATCCCGTCCGAATTTGATGCGGTGGGTGCGTTGGGTGAGGCGTTGGTTTCGCCGAATGCCTATGTCCTGCCGTTTGAAGTGGCGTCCGTCCTCTTGTTGGCGGCGCTGGTGGGCGCGGTCTATCTCGCGTTCAACAAGAAATAGGAGGCGCACAAATTATGGTTCCTCTTTCGTGGTATCTCATGCTTGCGGCGGCTTTGTTCAGCATTGGGCTGTTCGGCGTGCTCGTCCGCAGGAATGCTGTCGCAATTTTGCTGGGTGTTGAGTTGATGCTCAATGCCGTGAACATCAACCTGGTTGCCTTCTGGCGCTACGGCGATGTAACTTCGATGGCGGGGCAGGTCTTTACTGTCATCGTCTTTGTCGTTGCCGCCGCAGAAGTTGCCGTGGGTCTGGCTTTGGTGATCTCTGTGTACCGCCGCCGCAATACGGTGGTTGCAGATGAACTCGATATGATGAAGTGGTAGGGAGTTATGACGACTGAATTACTAATCTGGCTAATCCCCCTTCCGCCTGTACTGGCTTTTTTCCTGATCGTGCTTTTCACGAACAAGAGCAAAGCGCTCAGCCACACAGTGGGTGTGGGTGCTGCGTTCCTTTCATTCCTTGCCGCGATGGTGGTGTTCTTCCGCGCAATTGCTGTAGAGCATTTGGGCGAACACCCGTTTGAATCTGCGATCAACTGGCTGCCGACAGGTAATACCTGGTTGAAGATCGGTGTGTTGATCGATCCGCTTGGCGCGGCGGTCTTGTTCTTCGTATCCATCACGATCCTGATGATCTTCCTGTACAGCGTTGGTTATCACAATTTTGGTCAGCCTGCTGGCGACCACGACCATGCAGGTTTGCCTCCGCACGGCGCAACCGTTCACGGACACACCGTCCCGTCCGTTGAGCCGATGTACTCGCGCTTCTTTGCCTTCCTCGGCTTGTTCGCGTTTGGTATGTATGTGCTTGTTATCTCTGATAACCTGTTGACCATGTTCGTCGGCTGGGAGATCATGGGCTTGTGCTCCTACCTCTTGATCGGCTTCTGGTACGGCAAACCCTCCGCGCGCAACGCCGCCATCAAAGCCTTCATGACCACCCGCATCGGCGACGTGTTCATGCTCCTGGGCATCTCCTTCCTCTACAGTGTGACAGGGACACTCTCCTTCCGTGAAATCTTCAATGAGACGACACTCCACACCCTCGCCTCAATTCCTTCGGGTGTGCTTGGTCTCTCCGCTGCAGGCTTGATCGCCGTTCTGCTTTTCATCGGCACGATCGGCAAATCCGCGCAATGGCCGTTGCACGTCTGGCTGCCCGACGCGATGGAAGGCCCGACCCCCGTCAGCGCCATGATCCATGCAGCAACGATGGTTTCTGCGGGTGTGTACGCAGTCATCCGCATGTTCCCGCTGCTTACGGCTGGTTACGAAGGTCACGGTCTCACCCCTGAAATGACCTTTGTGGCTTTCATCGGCACGTTCACTGCCATCTTCGCCGCGACCATTGCTGTGGCACAAAATGACATCAAACGCGTGCTGGCATACTCGACCATTTCCCAGCTTGGCTTCATGATCGCCGCGCTCGGCATTGGCGCGTATGTTGCTGCCGCGTTCCACCTCATCACACATGCCTTCTTCAAGGCGCTGCTCTTCCTCGGCTCTGGCTCCGTCATTCACGGCATGGAGCACGGGGTCCTGCACACGGGCAACCACAAGGTTGACCCGCAGGATATGTTCAACATGGGCGGTTTACGCAAGAAAATGCCCATCACCTTCTGGACCTTCCTCATCGGCGGTTTTGCCCTCTCTGGCTTCCCGCTGGTGACGGCTGGCTTCTGGTCGAAGGATGAAATCCTCGCAGATGCGTGGTATCACCATCACTACCTGGTGTTCGGCACGCTCGCTCTTGCCGCCTTCCTGACCGCGTTTTACACCATGCGTCAGATCACACTGACCTTTCTTGGCGAACCCCGCACGGAAGAAGCCAAGCACGCCCACGAAACCCCGTGGACAATGACAGTTCCCTTGATGGTTTTGTCATTCTTCGCTGTGACCTACGGCTGGGTCGGCATTCCTGAAAAATTCCCGCTCATCGGCGGCATCTTCCCCAACTGGTTCCATGATTTTGTCGGTCACACCCTTGCGGAAGTGCCCAAAGCTCCCGAATTCAGTTGGATTCCGCTGCTGACTTCAATTGTCGTAGCGCTTGGTGGTTTGGCGGCTGGTTATTACACCTATCGCAACGTCAAATCTGCGGAAGAGGACAAACTGCAAATCCCTGTCCTCAAGAACAAGTGGTACTTCGACGAACTCTATGAAGTGGTCTTTATCAAGCCCGTTACATGGTTCTCCGAAGTCTTTGTCTCCAAATGGATGGATCAAGGCGCAATTGACAGCATTCTCCATGCGTTTGGACCAAGCACGGGTGGGGTTGGTTCCTTCATCCGCGACAAATTCGATGTCCCCTTCATCAACCGCTTCCTTGGGGATGGTTCCGCTGACGCGACTTGGTGGGTGGGCGAGAATCTGCGCCCCATCCAAACGGGACGCATTCAGCAGTACCTCATTCTTTCACTTTTCGTCCTCCTTGTGGTGGGCGGATTGCTCTACTTCTTCTTACTGGCATAGGAGCACAAGATGGATTTTCTCAATACTCATCTCCTTAGCCTGATCCTGTTCCTGCCGACCATTGCGGCATTGATCATGCTCTTCCTGCCGAGCAATGAGACGAAACTTCTGCGCTGGTTTGCTCTTTCCGCCAGCCTGATTCCCTTCGTCCTCACACTCGTGCTCTGGACAAACTTCGACCCGAATGTAACGGGCTTTCAATTCGAAGAAAAATACGTCTGGTACGAAGCCATCAATTCGTCCTTCCACCTTGGTGTGGATGGCATCTCGCTCTCGATGGTTTTGCTCACCACTCTGTTGACGCCGCTCGCCATTCTCGCATCCTTCAGCGTGACGGATCGCGTCAAGCCGTACATGATGCTGTTCCTGTTTCTGGAAACGGGGATGCTCGGTGTGTTCATGGCGCTCGACCTGCTGATCTTCTTTGTGTTCTGGGAGATCGGTCTTGTCCCGATGTACTTCCTCATCAACCAGTGGGGCAGTGCCAATCGGGATTATGCTTCGCTCAAGTTCATGATCTACACAATGGGCGGTTCGCTGGGCTTGCTGCTTGCGGTGCAATTGCTCGGCGTTCTTTTCGGGACCTATGACTTGGTCATTCTCTACCAGCGTTGGAATTCGCTGGATGCTGGCTCCATCTTGCTTGGGATGCCAGTTCACACTGTCAAGACGATAGCGTTCTGGGCATTTGCAATCGCCTTCGCCGTCAAAGTGCCACTGTGGCCATTCCACACCTGGTTGCCTGACGCGCATACCGAAGCTCCCACTGCTGGCTCGATGATTCTTGCTGGCGTGCTTCTGAAACTTGGCGCATATGGCTTTATCCGCTTGGTGCTACCGCTTTATCCGCTCGAAGCCAAGATCTTTGCAGGGGCGCTGGCTGTCCTTGCTGTTGGCACAATCGTCTTTGGTGCATTCGGTTCCTTCGGTCAAACAGACTTCAAACGGCTCGTTGCGTATTCTTCTGTCAATCACATGGGCTTTGTCGTCCTCGGTATTGCGGCGGCAGGCTTGGCTTCTGGCACAGCGGATGCGCACATCGCCATGAGCGGCGCCGTCTTGCAGATGTTCAATCACGGTTTATCGGCGGCTGGAATGTTCTTCCTCGTCGGTGTCATCTATGAACGCACCCATACCCGCAACCTGAATGATTTCGGCGGCTTGTTCCCGCTGGTGCCAATCTACGGTGGTATCCTGATCTTCACCAGCATGGCATCTCTCGGGTTGCCTGGGCTCAATGGTTTCGTCTCCGAGTTCATGGTGGTACGAGGCGCGTATCCCGTGCTGACCATCTACACCGTCATTGCCATGCTTGGTCTGCTCTTCACAGGCGCGTACATCCTCAAGGGCATCAAGAGCGTCCTGCACGGACCCATGAACGAACATTGGGCACACGGCGAACACAAACTGACCGAGATCAACACGCGCGAACTTTTCGTCATTGTTCCGCTTATGGCGCTGATGCTTATTCTTGGCATCTGGCCCGCGTGGCTTCTCGAAGTAATCAACAAAGCCGTAGTGGCTCTGTTCTAAGAGGTGGATGATGAATTTTCCCATCCTAAGTATTATCACTTTCCTTCCCTTCGTCGCAGGGGTCATCATGTTGATGATGCCCGCAACAAGGAAGAATGAAGTCCGCGCGGTTGCGCTTG
>VGOX01000117.1 GCA_016875755.1 Chloroflexota bacterium | reverse complement strand
TCAAGAGCGAACCGTACTCGCTTTTCCACGATGTGCTCAAGGTTTCGGTGTTAATGTGCGGCTTGTGTTTCTTTCAACGCACCGTCCTTTCTTTTTCTACGATGTCTTCAAGGTTGACAGGTAGGGACTTAAAGTTAAGGGCGTTTTCATTTCTTCCGCAGAATCAACCAAACAATTCCCGAAAGCACCAACACAATCAATATGATTGACCAGGCTGGAAAGGATGACGTGGTTTCGTTAGCAGGTGATTTGGCATCGGGAGTTACAGTAGATATTGCCAGTGTAGAGATGGCGGGAATCGTGGCGGTGGCATTGACTACGGGTTCAAAGATTGCTTCGGCAGTAGGCAGACGCGGCGTGGCTTGCGGTGTGAATATGGCTTTCATATCCGCAGGTTTCGGCTGCACCAAATCTCCGGGGGCAAAGATATCCAGCAGACCATTTGCGATCACAAAGCCATTGTTACTTCCAATCTCAAGTTTGGCGCGGCTTAGATCGAGTACAAAAATGCTGTTATCACCGAGTGCCGTTGCACCTTGCGAAGTAACCTCAATGGCTGTATTCTGATTCAAACCAACAGAGGGCAATTGCGGGTGATTGTATGCCAGTGAGAACCAACGCCCAAAACGGTTATCTGCAAGGATTTGCGGTTCAAGCGTAATGTCCAGCAGACCCAGCCCGGGTTGAATGTTGGTTTTTTCAAGCAGAAAGGATTTTTGCACAGCGATCTCGGCGTCTTCGCTTTCATTCGGGGTTGGCTCATGCGCCGAATAGAAAGAGCCGAGGATGGGTGCAGCCGCATTGACTGCAAGGATGGGTTTGCCGCCCAACCAGAAATCGCGTAGGGAGGTCAACGCCTCCACCTGGACTTTGGATTGGTCTTTGCCGATCAGCAGGATGCCCGTCGTTTCGGCGGGTATCACCAATGGATCGCCGCCAGCGATGATTTGTGTCCCGCCGCCAAGCGCCTCGCTGTAGTCTTTGAGCGCATTCGTGGCGGAACGTTCGTTTGAATAGCCCACGGCAATGATCAAAACATTTTCACCCGCAATCTCTTTGAAATGCGCAAGGATAAGACTCTCATCAAGTGGTTTGGGAATATCACCCGCAAGGATCAGTGTACCTGTGCCGTCTGGTGTCGTGAGTGACGAAAACCCCCGTTCAATGCGCTCGTTTGGAATTGCCAGTGAATGCTGACGTGTGCTTAAGTTATAGGATGATCCGCCGGGCGAGAGCAGGCTGATGAGGATGTTACGCGCCGAGAGAAGGGGCGCGCGTTGTTTGTCAATCAAAACATAACTCACAGAGTCGGCGGCGTGATAGGTCTCGGCATCGAGGATGGTCACGGTATACAAACCGAAGACGTCTCGCACGATATCACCTTCCACGATCGCGCCAGTGTAGGCATCCACGCCAATGCCCACATGCGGAACTCCAGGTTGAAGGATGGCGTTGAGCAATCGTCCCATGCGGGCGCGTTGGTGAAAGTGCTGGTCGAAGATGGCAGATTGCAGGCTTGAGTCCAGTCCGCGTTTATCAGGGGTATTCCAGACATCTGCTGCGCCAAACGAGAGTGAATTTTCTGCGGCGTAGTTGAGGTTGTAGCCTGCCAGCATGGCACGAGATTGCATTCCACCGCCTGCGCTTGTGCCTGCCAGAATGGTTCCACTTTGGTGAAGTTCGCTGATCCGCGCTTCGATGGGGGTGTTGGCAAGTATTTGCATGGCAACGGTTTGGTCGCCGCCGAGGATGAAGATGGCGGCAATATCATCGTTGAAGTGGGCAAGGTTGGCGGGATCTTCAGCATCAGCGCGGGTGAAGATCGGGACGAGAGTCGCTTTGCAGGTCTGGGAAGAGGCGGCACGTTTGCAGGCTTCTTCGATCTGGTAGCGGCGTTCTTCGGCATCTTTGAGGTTTGTTTGCCGTTCGGCTTCTGTGATCGTGATGGCATTGGTGGAGTAGGTGGGCGCAAGGATGAGGATGTTCACTTCTCCGTTTCTGGCGTTGGCAACGGCGGCTTGTGAGAATCCGGCATAAACGTCGGAGTAGCCGCCGCCCATGGGGATGAGCAACCCGGCGTCGGCTTGGGCGGAGGCGCGGATGGTCATCGTCATAAGTAGGAGTAGGAGGAGAAGGCTGAGTTTGATTTTCATAAATCTCTATTTCATATAATGAAAAGGCGGGAGATAACTCCCGCCAGTGGGCTATTTTTTACCAACGATATGGCGCGGATCGAGTGCGTCGCGCAGACCGTCGCCGAGGTAGTTGATGGCGATAACAACGATGAAGATCATCATGCCGGGGAAGATGGCTGTCCAGGGGGCGGTAAGCATCTGGTTTTGAGTGTTGGAGAGCATGTTGCCCCAGGTGGGGGTGGGCAGTTGTACGCCGAAGCCGAGGTAGGAAAGCCCGCTTTCGCTGATGATGGCGCTTGCCAGCCCAAGCGTTGCTGAGACGATGATGGGACTCATGATGTTGGGTAGGATGTGCATGAAGAGTAGTCGGGCATCGGAGCCGCCAAGTGCGCGTGAGGCTTGTACGAATTCCCGTCCACGTAGTTCAAGAGTGGATGCGGGCACGAGGCGAGCGGTTCCCATCCATGAGAGGGCGCCGATGACGACGGCAATCGGCATGAAGGAGCCTGCCTGGATGTTGGGCAGGTTGAGCGAGCGCAGGAACATGCCCATGGCGATGAGGACAAACAGGCGGGGGATGGAGAGGAAAATTTCGGTGATGCGCATGAGGATGCTGTCTATCCAGCCGCCGTAGTAGCCTGACGTCAGACCGATCAATGTGCCAAGTACAATTGAAACACCCATTGCCAGCAACCCTACGCTGAGGGAGATGCGCCCTCCGTATAGAATACGAGTCAGCATATCTCTGCCGAGGTCGTCAGTGCCCATCCAATGTTCTGCAGATGGCGGCTGTAAGCGATTGAGCAGGTCTTGGTCGAAGGGGTCGTATGGCGAGAAGACGGGTGCGAATGCAATGACGACCGTCATGATCAGCATGATGATGCCGCCCAGCATGGCTGTGACATGGCGGCGGAAGCGCATCCAGAAGAACAGAAAGAGCGATTGTTCGCGGACGGTGCGGATTTTTTTGGCAGGAACGGATAGTGTTGTCATGGTTATGATAACCGGATGCGGGGGTCGAGGATGGCGTAGATAACATCCACGAGCAGGCTGGAGAGAATGATCAATGCGCTGTAAATGATGAGCACAGCCATAACAACGGGGTAATCTGTTTTGAGCGCGGCAGCGAAGTACAACCGCCCGATGCCGGGCCAGGCAAAGATGGTTTCGGTAAACAACGCGCCGCCGAACAGCGAGGGCAGGTCCAACCCGATCAATGTTACCAATGGGATCAATGCGTTTCGCATGGCGTGTTTGAAGATGACCACTCTTTCGCGTGCTCCCTTGGCGCGGGCGGTGCGGACGTAGTCTTCATTGATGACATCCAGCATCGAGGAACGCAGGTAACGCATATACCCGGCTGCTGAAACGAAAGCCAGCATGGTTACGGGCAGGATCAGGTGTTCGATGCGGTCTATCAGGGAGAAAGGCGCACCCAACGTGTACATGCCGGAGCCGGGCAAAAACGGTTTCCCATCTGCCTCTTTAAGCGTGACGGAAAAGATGATGATAAGCAGCAATCCAAACCAGAACACCGGCAATGACTGACCCGCAAATGCCAATGTGGTGGTGATATGGTCGAACCAGGTGTATTGTTTGATTGCAGAAATAATTCCAAGCGGGATCGCGATCAATAATGTCACGATCAGCATGACCCCCATTAGCAGCATGGTGTTCGGCAGGCGATCGCCGATCTCTTCGAGCGCAGGGCGCTTTGAAATAAATGAATTCCCAAAATCATCCTGCAAGGTGTTTCCCAGCCATTTGAGATAGCGTACCGGTACGGGATCATTCAATCCGTATTTGGCTTCGAGACGTGCCAGGTCTTCCGCTGTAAAGTCCGGATTTTCCTGGTAGGCAGACATGATCCCGCCGGGAACCGAACTGATCAGTCCGAAAAGGATCATGCTGATGACCAGTAATGTCAGAATTGATTGTAGCAAGCGGCGTAAAAGGTAAGTTGCCATCTCGAACCTTCACATATTTGGGAGTAGTGGAGGAAGGGTTTGCCCTTCCTCCACTATTTTAATCACTGTGGCTTACTATGGTTGCAGCCACCAGTTTTGAGAATCGAGGGTCATGTCAGCATAGCCGGGTGATACGCGGAAGTTTTGCAACTGTTCGCGGTAGCCGCTGATCACCATGCGCTCGTACAGGAAAACGCGCGGAACATCTTTGTTGATCTGTTCTGCAACTTGGCAGTATGCTTCACGGCGGGCATCCTGGTCAGCGTTGAAAGCCGCATCATCGATCAGGGCATCTACATCTGCGTTGATGTAACGGCTGAAGTTGTTACCAGCGCCTTCATTGTCAGCCGACGGGATGCGGGCTGAGTGATAGTTACTGAACAGGTGGCTGTCAGGATCGTAGCCGCCACCCGTGGTGTACAGGAGGATGTCAAAACGACCCTTCTTGCGCATGCCATCTGAATCCCAACCAGCCAGCAATACATCGGAAGGAAGGTTGTCGATCACCAGTTCGATGCCGATTTCCTTCATCATTTCCACTAATACCTGCTCAGTCTGTTCGCGGAGTTGATTGCCGGTGGTGGATGAGATCTTCAAACTCAGGCGCACGCCGTCTTTTTCGCGAATACCATCGGCACCAACGATCCAGCCTGCTTCATTGAGCAGGGCATTGGCTTTTTCAACATTGAATTCACTTGCAGGCTGCGGACAAGCCCAGTACCCAATTGGCAGGACGGTGGTACCGACCTTGACATTGCCGCCCAACAACGCATCCACAATCAATTGCTTATCGATACCATACTGAATGGCTTGGCGTACGCGCAGGTCGCTTAGGGATGGGTGCGGGGCAACGGAGGGATCCGCAGGGGCAGAACCATCGGTGGGTCCGAGGTTGAACACCAGCAGTTCGTTTTCGCCGTACCCATAGGTAGCGCCAGACCAGGCAACTCCATCCAGTTGATCAATGGTGGGCAGGTCCGCTTCGGTCAGATCCCACAAGACGGTGATTTCGCCGGTGCCGAGCAACTGCACACCAGTTTCGCGCGAGGGTAGGATTTTTACGATCACGCTGTCCAGGTAGGGCTTGCCGGGTTCGCGGTAGTTGGGGTTTTTGACCAAGGTGATGTTGTCACCCGCTTCCCATTGTGCAACCATCCAGGGACCGGTTCCGATCGGGGCGCGGTTGTATTCCCAGGTATCCAGGGCTGCCAAATCGCCAGCGCCCTTTGGGATAATGTATGAGAATAGGCGGAGGTAAGGAGCGTATACATCTAGGAAGTACACTTCAGCGGTGAAATCATCGGGACATTCGATTTTTTCAATATCACTATATCCTGAGGTGCTTGCGCCTGACAGATCCGAGACGATGCCTTCATAGGTGAACTGCACATCGGCGCAGGTGAAGGCGTCGCCGTTCGAGAACTTGATATCCTTCTTAAGTTTGTAGGTTACCACCAGCCCGTCTTCAGAAACGGTCGGCAGTTCTTCTGCCAGCACAGGGGCATATTCGCCCTCGCCATCCACCGTTACCAGACCTTCGATGATGAAGGCGCTGATGACATCATCGATCGTTGCGGAAGCCAGCAGCGGGTTAAGCGTGACGGGTTCCTGAGGCGTACCAACAATGACCGTGCCGCCTGTAACCGGGGCATTCGGGTCTACTGCCTCTTCGGTGGGGGCATCAGTGGTTTCTGCAGCAGGGGTGTCTGGCTCTGCTTGAGGGGCGGCTTCTCCACCCCCACACGCAGAGAGGACGAAGGCTGCCACGAGCACGAATGCCAATAACGTCTTGAACTGTTTCATTATTTCTTCTCCTTTTACTGGGTTTTGTTTTCTGCTCTTAATTTACTAAGAGCGTTCTTAACGGGATGGATGCACGCCGCGTCTTCCCGTCGTACACTGAGCCTTTTGTAAGAACATGCACCACTAAATTGGAAACTGCCACTGCACCGCCATTTTCGACTTCGGCAATATCGGTGCCGGTCATTTGTTTTCCATCCACAATTGTCACGGCGCTAGAACCGTACACTGTGATCTTGGAATCATTTTCGATAACCGCAGCCGTATCTTCATCAATGCCAACACCGACAATGCCGGGGTGCGATGCCACCGCGTAGATCAGCCGTCCGAGCCGGTCGCGCTGGCGAAAGTGTTGGTCAAAAATAAATTTGTTGGTAAAGCCCAACCCGGCAGACATTTGCAGAATTCGCTCGCGGGGAGATGCGCCCCCTTTGCCGTATGCAACCATCGTGGCGGAAAGAATCGAAGCACCTGCGCTTGTCCCGCCCACCACACAGCCGTTCTGGTACGCCTTAATCAACTCCGACTCCATTTGTGTCCCACCGATGATGGCTGCGATGCGCATTTGTGTGCCACCCGAAAAAAAGATGCCCGTGGCTTTGCGGATGGCTTGAATATTCTCTTTGAGATTTGCCCGGGCGCGCGAACGGAATTCCAAAGTTATGGCTTCCTTTGCGCCGAAGGTTTTAAACATTTCCACGTATTCCTTGCCCGTGTCACGCCGTTGGGAGGCTTGCTGCAGAATGACAATGCGGGCACGTTTGCCGCCGGCACGGTTGATGAATTCCATCAACACATCTGGCTTTTTCACTTCATCGAGTGCGCCGCCCATGGGTATGAGGGTTGTCATGCATCGACCTGTAAGGAAAGCAAGAGGTTACTCTCATTCAAACTGCTATCAAAGGGGCGCAGCCCAGCGCAGACAAATTCAGCCTCTCCGACTTTGTCATTGAGCAAAACGAAAAAGGCGACCCCAACTTGCTGA
>VGOX01000116.1 GCA_016875755.1 Chloroflexota bacterium | reverse complement strand
GGTGATCTCCCCGGGCCTGCCAGCCAATACCTGTCGTTTTTACCCATCCTGTTCCCATTATGGGTATCAGGCAGTTTACAAACATGGCGCCTTAAAAGGTTCGCTCATGGCGATCTGGCGCGTGTTGCGCTGCAACCCCTTCAACCCCGGCGGATACGACCCCGTTAAGTGATAATTTCACCGTCCTCTATATGACGGCCTTTTTTTATGTAGGAGTACTACAACATTGAATACAAAGCGACTTATCCTGTTCGTCCTGCTTGCGCTTGGCGCATTATTTTTGAGCGCTTGTAGCGGCCAACCCCTTGTGAATACCTGGCCTGGGCTTGCAGCAGATGCTGAGCGTGCCTATATCTCCAGCGGTTCTTTCATCTACGCTGTAGATGTGCAAACCGGAAGTGAGGTCTGGCGTTACCCTGCAGAGGCTGATAGTAAGATCTTGTTTTTTGCCTCTCCTGTTCTCACTACCGATGGGCAACTGCTCATCGGCAGCGCTGGTTCTGAGCATCCTTTCATTAGTTTGGATGTTGAAACCGGCAAAGAGAACTGGTCTGAGCCATTCAATGGCGGAAAAGGTGTATGGGTGGCTTCCCCTCTTGTTGTTGACGATGTGATCTACGCTCCCAACACAGATGGTTTTATGTACATCCTCAACTTGAATGGTAAGGAGATTGCAGACCCTGTGGAATTGGGTGGCGCATTGTGGTCGGCTCCTGTGACCGATGGCGAATTGCTCTACGTCGCTTCACTCGATCATCACCTGCATATCATCAACTCCGAAACGCTCACAGTAACTGAAACCATCAGCATCGGCGGCGCTGTGCCTGCCAGCCCTGCCATCGGCATGGACGGTGTCTTCGTCGGCTCGTTTGCCTCCAAAGTGGATTTTGTCTCTTCTGCTGGCGTGAGCACCACAGTCGCCGAAATGGGTAATTGGATTTGGGGTACGCCAGCACTGAACGGCGAAACCATGTACTATGCCGACCTTGATGGCAAACTGTACTCGCTTGATCTCACCACCAACCGTCAGAATTGGGACAATGTAAAACCGAACGGTCCAGTCGTGGCGAGTCCGCTGGTAGTGGGTGACCAGATTTACATCGCGGCAGAGGCGGGTACTTTCATCGCCCTCGATCGTGACGGAAAAATCGTCTGGGAAAAGACCCCCGGCGGAAAGATCTACACCACGCCCGTACTCTCCAACGAGTTTATTCTCGTTGCGCCCTATCAGGCTGAGTTTGCCCTTGCCGCCTACGATTTCGAAGGCAAACAAGCCTGGACGTTTACCCCCCAAGAATAAGGAATCTGACCCATGTGGGAAACCCTCATCATCCAGCCGCTGACCAACCTTTTATTGTGGATCTATGATGTGCTCGGTCACGGACCGCACATGTTCGGTCTGGCGATCATTCTGTTCACCATTATTATCAAACTCATCACCTGGCCTCTCAACGCCTCGCAGGTAAAGGGCGCACAAGCCATGCAGGAACTTCAGAACGATAAGGAATGGCAGGATATTCAGAAGAAGTACGCCAAAGACCGCGAAAAGCTCGCGCAGGAACAAATGCGCATTTACAAGGAAAAGGGCATCAACCCCTTTGCATCGTGCCTGCCGACCCTCATTCAATTCCCCATCATCATCGGCTTGTACCAAAGCATTATCCGCGCTCTCTCCGCTACCCCGCTGGATATGCTCAACCTCGCCCGTACTGTATACCCCTTCCAGAACGTCGAGAACATCATCCCGCTCAACAGCACCTTTTTGTGGATGGACCTGGGACGCCCCGAGGCAGTCCAAATCCTCGGTTTTGGTTTGCCTACCCTTGCGATCATCGTAGCCCTCACCACCTGGCTGCAAACCAAACTCACCATGCCCACCTCCAGCAACCCGAACGACCAGAGCGCGCAGATGTCCAAAATGATGAGCATCTACATGCCTTTCCTGCTTGGCTGGTTCGCATTGAACTTTGCCTCGGGAATTTCTGTGTACTTCATCGTCAGCAATATTTTGGGCGTCGTACAATACGCAGCCACAGGCCGCGCCAATTGGAGCAACCTATTTGGCGGCGGAAAATCATCCACCGCAACAAAAAAGTAGGGAGGCACCATGAACGAGCGAACCACCCTTGAGGTCATCGCACCAACCGTCGAAGAAGCCATTCAGCAAGGCTTGGACCAACTCGGCTTGACGGCGGATGCAGTCTCTGTAGAGGTTTTGGATTCGGGCTCAAAAGGATTGTTTGGCCTTGGCGGGCGTCAGGTACGTGTGCGGTTAAGTGTCACCCCGCCCCCGTCACTGGAAGTTTCACCAGCCTCACACCCAGACCCCAAACCTGTTGCCACTAAAAAGGCAGTTTCCACACCCCGGGCAAAGGAAGGCAAACCCCGTAAGGCTGAGAAGAAACCCGCTGCAGTTCAACAGCCGCAACAACAACAGACTCCACCGCCTGCACCGAAAGTCATGGAACGCCCTGAGCATGACCCCATTTTGGATACCGCTGAGTCAGTCGTTTCAAAACTGATCCATCATATGGGCATGAAAGCACAAGTTTCTGCCAATTACGATGAAACCAGCGCAGATGACCGCCGTGTCATTCAGGTGGATGTTCGTGGTGACGATTTAAGCGCCCTGATCGGCCGCCGCGCCGAAACTCTTTCCGCATTCCAGCATGTTGCCTCACTTATCGTCGGCAAGCAGACCGAGCACTGGGTGCAGTTGATCGTGGATGTGGAAGGCTACCGATCCCGCCGCGAAAAGCAGGTGCGCCAACTGGCACGCCGCATGGCAGATCAGGTGACCAAGACAGGACGTAAGACCACCATGGAGCCAATGTCTTCCAGTGAACGCCGTGTTGTCCACATTGAGTTGCGCGGACATCCCGCCGTCACCACCGAGTCGACGGGCGAAGAACCGTATCGCAAAGTTGTAATTCTTCCGAAAGAATAGAACGGACCATAGACAATGGACGATAGACCGTGGATGAAATCTGCGGTCTATTTTTATCTTCTATTGTCAATCGTCTGTCGTCTGCCATCACGGTATAATTTGACCCATGTCCAATCTCCAGCCCGTCGATTATCTGCTCATCGGCCACGTTGCCATGGATTTGACTCCGCAGGGAAAACAACTCGGCGGCACGGTCTCATACTCGGGGTTGACCGCTCATGCGATGGGTTTGCGGGTGGGCATCGTCACATCGGCAGGGGAGGATGCACCTTTGCATCACCTCGATGGAATTCAGATCGTCAATATCCCAACCGAAACCAGCACCGTGTTCGAGAATGTCAAAACCGAGCATGGACGCAAACAGACCATGCATCACCGCGCCTCATTGCTCTCATTCGATGACGTTCCACTACTTTGGCGCGATGCATCCATTGTGCATCTTGCCCCGATCGCGCAGGAAGTGGATGCAGAGATGGCGGCGAAATTTCCGTCTTCGTTCGTGGGTGTCACGCCGCAGGGCTGGATGCGCGGCTGGGATGAAAATGGTTCGGTGTTTGCCACTGCCTGGGAAAACAGCGAACAGGTTCTCGGTCAGGTGGGAGGCGTGGTGATGAGTGTGGAGGATGTCAACCGCGACTTGGAACTTGTCGAATGGATGGCGCATCACACCAGACTGCTTTGTCTGACGGAAGGTGAAGAAGGCTCAGTTTTGCACTGGCATGGAGACAGGCGGCGTTTTCGTCCGCACCATGTAGTGGAAGTGGATGCGACAGGCGCGGGCGATATTTTTGCGGCGGCTTTTTTTGCACGGCGGCTTCAAACGCGTGATACGTGGGAGGCGGCGCGTTTTGCGACCAACCTTGCGGCCTATTCTGTGACGCGTATTGGGTTGCAGGGCATTCCGACTCACAAAGAAATTGAACATTGCAAGATGGAGGTTTTATCTTGACGAAGATCTATACATTGGTGAATCAAAAAGGAGGGGTGGGTAAGACCACCTCAACGATCAACCTTGCGGCGTATCTGGCGAAGCTGGGTCAGCGCGTGTTGGTGGTGGACCTCGACCCGCAGGCGAATGCCACCTCCTGCCTGGGTGTGGATAAACTGGGTGTGGTGGGCGGCACGTATGATGCCCTGTTGGGCGAAGAGGATGTCTTCCCGTATATTTTATTGAATGAGCGTTTGCAGTTATCGCTGCTTCCTTCGTCGCCTTCGCTGGCGGGCGCGGAAGTGGAACTGGTGGACGAGCTCGCGCGCGAGTCGCGTTTGCGCAAGGCAGTTGTGAAAGTGGCGAACCGCTACGATTATGTGCTGGTGGATTGTCCACCTTCGCTGGGTCTATTGACCGTGAACGGTTTGATGGCGGCAATGGATGGTGTGATCGTGCCCGTGCAATGTGAATATCTCGCACTCGAAGGGCTGGGACAATTGACGCAAACCATCGAGCGGGTGCGTTCGGCATTGTTCCCTGAGTTGGTGGTGCGCGGCGTGGTGTTGACGATGTTCGACAACCGCACCAATCTTGCGACCGATGTGGTGAATGAGGTCAACAACCATTTTCCCAATCAAGTGTTCAAGAGTATCATCCCGCGCAGTGTGCGTCTGGCAGAAGCGCCTTCGTATGGTTTGCCCATCTCCGAATATGCGCCTACTTCAGTTGGCGCTGTGGCGTATGAAGCGCTGGCGAAGGAATTGTTAAAAGGCGATCAGAAGAACTGACGATAGACAATGGACGACAGACCATGGTCGATCGTCTTTTATTTCGTAACTACGCAATTGAGGAGCAATAAGCATGGCTCAACGAAAAGGTCTTGGAAAAGGTTTGGATGCGCTCATCCCTGGTGGGAAGCCCACGCCTCAACCTACGGGTGGGGCTGGTTACACGGGTGGAGGCGTGCAGCAGGTGGCGGTGGATGCGATCAAGATGAATCCGCGCCAGCCGCGTATTCATTTCAAGCAGGATGAATTGAACGAACTGGCGGCCTCCATCCGCGAGCATGGGGTCATCCAACCGCTCATCGTTTCACCCAATGGTGATGGGACCTTCATCCTCATCGCGGGAGAACGGCGCTGGCATGCCTCACAACGTGCAGGCTTGAAGACCGTCCCCATCATTACGCGGCAGGCGAACAATCAGGAATTGCTGGAAATTGCGCTCATCGAAAACGTCCAACGCGCGGACTTGAACGCAATGGAAGAAGCCGAAGCCTACCGCCAGCTTGCGGAGGATTTCAGTCTCTCGCATGAGATGATCGCCAAACGAGTCGGCAAAAGCCGTGTGGCAGTGACCAATACCATGCGCCTGCTTCACCTTGCAGATGCGGTCAAGCAAGCCCTCGTGGATAATCGCATCACCGAAGGTCATGCGCGTGCATTGCTTATGCTCTCCACGCAGAAGGCGCAAACTTCCGCATTGCAGACGATTATGAATCTTTCGCTCAGTGTTCGTCAAACCGAGGAATTGGTCCGCAAGCTGACGGGGACAAAACCTGTGAAGGCGAAGAAGCCTTTCCGCAACGCCGATGTCGCGGATGTGGAGAAACGCCTGCAAAACAGCCTTGGAACCAAAGTAGCCCTCAAACACGGCAAAAAAGGCGGCACGGTCACCATCTACTATTATTCGGATGAAGAATTGGATGCCCTGCTGAAAAAGATGACTTAACATGAAACTTCTATTCAACGCCAATATTCACACCTTTGATTCGTCCAATCCGCACGCCCATGCTATTCTTATCGCTGGCGGGCGGATTATTGCTGTGGGTGAGAAACCCCAACTTGAACTTATTGCCCATGGCAATGTAGAAAAAAAAGACATAAAAGGCAAAACTATTTTGCCTGGCCTAACCGATGCGCATATCCACATTCAACATTATGCATTGGGACTTTCCAAAGTAGATTGCGAAACGAAAGCGAAAGAAGAATGTCTGCGGCGGGTAGGGGAGCGGGCAAAGAATACCAAAAAAGGTGAGTGGGTTTTGGGTCATGGTTGGCAGCAAAATGATTGGGATGGAAATTTCCCGACCGCTGAAGAACTTGATGCCATCTCACCGAATAACCCTGTTTATCTCACCGCCAAGTCACTCCATGCTGCGTGGGCAAATACGTCCGCGATGAAACTGGCGAACATCACAAACGATACGCCTGACCCGAAGGACGGCGCAATTCAACGCGATGCGAACGGTCACGCCACGGGCATCTTGCTCGAAACCGCCATGGGGTTGGTCTCTGCCGCAGTACCAGCATCAAGCATCGTCGAAATTTCAGAAGCGATCGAAAAGGCGCAGCCTGTCCTCTGGCGCATGGGCATCACGGGCATCCACGATTTTGACCGCCGCGAATCCTTCATGGCATTGCAATCGTTGCGAGCCGCGAACAAACTAAAATTACGGGTGTGTAAAAATATCCCCGTTGAAAGCGTGCAGCAGGCAAATGCACTTGGCTTGCGCACGGGCTTCGGTGATGAATGGCTGTGGATTGGGTCGGTCAAGGCATTTATGGATGGCGCACTCGGCCCGCGCACTGCGGCGATGCTCGAACCCTACGAAGGCGAGCCGCACAACAAAGGCATCCTCAACATGGACGGCGAAGAACTTTTTGAGCATTGTCGCAAAGCCGCCGATGTCGGCTTGAGCATGACCGTTCACGCCATTGGCGATAAAGCCAACCATGAAGTACTCAACGCCTTTGAGCAACTACGCATGTATGAAAAGGAAAACGGATTGCCGCACCTGCGTCATCGCATCGAGCATGTGCAGGTCATCCACCCCGACGATGCGCCGCGACTGGCTGCGCTTAATGTCATCGCTTCGATGCAGCCGATTCATGCGACCTCGGATATGTATGCTGCCGATCGTTTCTGGGGCGAACGTTCCAAACTGGCGTATGCGTGGCGCACGCAACTGGATTTTGGCGCGCCGCTTGCTTTCGGATCGGATGCGCCTGTTGAGTCGCCCAACCCGTTTTTTGGATTG
>VGOX01000115.1 GCA_016875755.1 Chloroflexota bacterium | reverse complement strand
AGCTACGGAGGCAAGGATCTGCTCTACCTCCTGCCAGAGCCGAAATACTAATCCATGCGCCCTTTTTCAGTAACCTTGTCTCTATGGCTGGTGTTAATTTTGACATTGAGGAATATTCTGCGCTTCTGGACCTCCCTTGAGTGGGAGCAGGTGCTGACAGAGTTTTCCGCCAGCCTTGCACCTGTAACAAGTGCTGCCATCGGCGGGGTATGGGCTGTGGTCGGGCTTATTCTGTGGTGGGGAATATGGCAGAGAAAAGCCTGGGCTGGGAAAATGCTCCTCGGGGCAGGGGCAGGTTACGTCGTCTGGTTTTGGTGCGAGCGGTTCTTTTTCCAAAATCCGCGACCAAATGCCTGGTTCGCTGTTATAGTACAACTGGGAGTATTGGTCATTATTTTCCTTGCAAGTAAATCAATGTTGAGAGAGGCATATGAGCGAACAACCGAAAATCCAAAAACTGAATGAATTGAAGGCGCACTCTCGTCTTGGCGGCGGACAGGCGCGCATTGATGCGCAACACAAAAAGGGACGCCTGACAGCCCGCGAAAGACTGGATTTTTTACTGGATAAAGGCTCCTTCCGCGAAGTGGATCCTTTTGTCGTCCACCGCACTCACGATTTTGGGCTGGACGAACAAAAGTTCATGAGCGACTCAGTAGTAACGGGTTGGGGTACCGTGGACGGACGACTTGTGTATGTCTATTCGCAGGATTTCACCGTCTTTGGCGGCAGTTTGGGTGAAGTACATGCCGAAAAGATCTGCAAGATCATGGACATGGCAATGAAGAACGGCGCACCCATTATTGGCTTGAACGACTCGGGTGGCGCTCGTATTCAGGAAGGCGTTGTTGCCCTTGGCGGCTACGCAGATATCTTCCTGCGCAACACCATGGCTTCGGGTGTCATCCCCCAAATTTCCGCCATTATGGGACCCTGCGCAGGCGGTGCAGTCTACTCACCTGCGCTAACCGACTTCATCTTCATGACTCGCAATACATCATACATGTTCGTGACGGGTCCCGATGTGGTGAAAGCTGTTACCCACGAAGAAGTGACGCAGGAAGAACTTGGCGGCGCGAGTGTGCATTCCGAGAAATCAGGCGTGTGTCATGTCGCTGCAGACAGCGAAGCGGACACGCTGTACCTCATCCGCAAACTGCTTGGATACCTTCCACAAAACAATATGGAAGACGCCCCATTCGCCACTGCAGATGATCCGCTTCGAATGGACGAATCTCTCAACGAGATCGTCCCCGATGACGCGAACAAACCATACGACATCAAAGACATCATCCGCCCGATCGTGGATGATGGAAACTTTTTTGAAATTCACGAAAACTACGCCCAGAATATCGTCGTCGGCTTTGCCCGCCTTGGCGGACATTCAGTAGGCATTATCGCCAATCAGCCAGCCGTATTGGCAGGTGTCTTGGACATTGACGCCAGCGAAAAAGCCGCGCGTTTCGTGCGTTTCTGCGACGCCTTCAATATTCCCATCATCACCTTTGAAGACGTGCCTGGCTTCCTGCCTGGAACCAATCAGGAACATCACGGCATCATTCGCTCAGGCGCTAAGCTGCTCTACGCCTACTGCGAAGCGACCGTTCCCAAGTTGACAGTCATCACCCGCAAGGCGTATGGCGGCGCGTATTGCGTGATGTCTTCCAAGCATATCCGCAGTGACTTGAACCTTGCATGGCCGACTGCTGAAATCGCAGTGATGGGCCCTGATGGAGCAGTGAATATCATCTTCCGCAAGGAATTGGAAAACGCAAGCGACCCCGTCAAACGCAAGGCGGAATTGGTGGCAGAATACAAGGAAAAATTCGCCAATCCTTACGTGGCGGCCTCTCGAGGTTACATTGACGATGTCATCGAGCCGAAGGAAACCCGTCCGCGCTTGATCAATGCGCTGGAAATGCTCAGCAACAAGCGCGATGCGAACCCTGCCAAAAAGCACGGAAATATTCCGCTATAGAACGTCATTCAGAGCGAAGTGAAGCAATCTTAAATCAGGGATTGCTTTGGCGGAAGATCACCGCCTCGCAATGACACAATGAGGTGATATGTTCAACAAAGTCCTGATCGCAAACCGCGGCGAGATCGCCGTCCGCATCATTCGCGCCTGCCGCGAACTCGGCATCGATACCGTTGCTGTATTTTCTGAAGCCGATCGCAACGCGCTTCACACCCGCTATGCCGATGAAGCTTATTTACTTGGTCCTGCGCCATCCCGTGAATCCTATCTCCGCGCCGATAAAATCTTCGAGGTTGCCAAAAAATCAGGCGCAGATGCCATTCATCCCGGCTATGGTTTTCTAGCCGAACGCGAAGATTTTTCTGCCAAATGTGATGAGCTTGGCATAA
Organism: Chloroflexota bacterium; assembly: GCA_016875755.1. Taxonomy (GTDB): domain Bacteria; phylum Chloroflexota; class Anaerolineae; order Anaerolineales; family Villigracilaceae; genus Villigracilis. The sequence goes on along the minus strand of VGOX01000115.1, from coordinate 4,591 downwards.
AGTTCATCGGCCCCAAGCCCTCATCCATCGCAGCCATGGGAGATAAAGGTAAAGCCCGCGCAACCGTCATCAAGGCAGGTGTTCCCGTCGTTCCTGGCACTGAGGATGTCGGCAACATGACCGATGATGATCTGCTCCGCGTCGCGCCTAAGATCGGTTTCCCGCTTCTTATCAAGGCGACGGCGGGTGGCGGCGGAAAAGGCATGAGAGAAGTCCGAAACATCGAGGAAATGCCGACCCTGCTCCAGTCCGCAAGACGCGAAGCAGAATCAGCATTCGGCGACGGCAATGTCTACTTGGAAAAATTAGTCGAAGGCGCACGCCATATCGAATTCCAGATCATGGCAGACGCGCATGGCAACGTCATCCATCTTGGAGAACGAGAATGTTCCATCCAGCGCCGCCATCAAAAACTGGTGGAAGAATCCCCCTCCCCATTCCTTGACGAAGAGCTACGCACCAAGATGGGCAATGTAGCTGTCAAAGCCGCCCAGGCAGTGGATTACATCAATGCAGGGACGATTGAATTCCTTGTCGATAAAGACCGTAATTTCTACTTCCTCGAAATGAATACCCGCCTGCAGGTGGAGCACCCCATCACCGAAATGGTGACAGGTGTGGATATCGTTGCCGAGCAGATTCGTATCGCCCGTGGACGCCAACTCAGCTACACGCAAGATCAGATCCAATTCAATGGACATGCCATTGAGTGCCGCGTGAATGCAGAAGACCCGTTCAGCAATTTCATGCCATCCACTGGCCGCATCACCCACAGCATTTTGCCCACAGGACCAGGTGTGCGCATTGATACAGGCGTGTACCCGGGCTTTGAGATCACGCCTTACTATGACCCCATGATCGCCAAGTTGATCGTCTGGGGCGAAACCCGTGCACAAGCCATTCTGCGCATGCGCCGCGCACTTGAGGAATATCGCATCGTCGGCGTCCGCACCAACATCCCTTTCCACCAGACCTTGATGGATTCGCACCGCTTCATGGGCGGGCAGTTCGATACGCGCTTCGTGGAGGAACGCTTCTCCATGGAATCAGCAGCCGAAAAGGTGGATGAAGCGCAAGCCGAAATCGCCGCCATCCTTGCCACCCTGGTCGCTCACAAAGAGACCGAACGCTCCACTCACATCGTCCGCCGTAACGAACGCGACGCAAGCAACTGGAAGTGGGTTGGGCGCTGGGAACGAATGCACCGCTAAATTTACTACTGACGATTGAGGTCATGGCATGAAATATATAACAACTGTGAATGGTAAAGAATTCGAGATCGAAATTGTGGACGAACGTCACATTCGCATCGGCGATCGTTTGCTGACGGTGGATTTTGAGTCTGTGAGCGGGCAGCCCGTCTTTTCCCTGATTCTCGACGGAAAGTCATTCGAATCCTTTGTCTACCAAGGTGACGAAGATTGGGAAGTTTTACTGCGCGGCAGGCAATTCCAGGTGCGGGTGGAGGATGAGCGAGAAAAACGTCTGAGAGCAGCAGCAGGCGGCGGCGTGGCGGAAGGATGCGAATTCCATCTCAAAGCCCCCATGCCGGGGCTGGTGGTCGCGATCCCTGTCATAGAAGGTCAGACGGTCAAAAAGGGACAAGTTCTGCTGATCCTCGAATCCATGAAAATGCAGAATGAGTTAAAAGCCCCGCGTGACGGCGTGGTGGAGCGCATCCGCGTGAAGACGGGCGAAAGCGTGGAACAAAAACAGACCATCTTGAGCATTCTATAAAATCCATGAACGGAACCGAAACCGAAGTCAAGTTTTACGTTCATAATCTACAACGCATGGAAACGCGCCTTCTTGAATTGAAGGCGCGTTTGATTCAGCCGCGTGTGCATGAAACCAATCTGCGCTTTGATACCCCAACTGGCGACCTGCGAAAGAACTACCATGTGTTGCGGCTACGCAAAGACACCGAGGCAAAATTCACATTTAAAGGTCCGAGCCACGAGCGGGAGAATGGCGTGCTGAGCAGGCAGGAGATCGAATTTACAGTCAGCGATTTTGACAAAGCCCAACAATTTCTGGAAGCACTTGGCTACACCCCTGTGGTCTTTTACGAAAAATTTCGTACCACCTATGAGTTTAGAAATATCCACATTATGTTGGATGAACTTCCCTACGGCAAGTTTGTAGAGATCGAAGGCGAAAATATCGACACCCTGCAAAAGACCGCAAATCTCCTGAACTTAAAATGGGACGCAATGGTAAAAGCTGGTTATCACGCGTTATTCGACCGCGTCGCAGGAAAGTTCAAACTGGAATCTTCACAGCTTAGTTTCAAGGCGCTTGAGTCGATCCACATCACAGCAGATGATTTGGGAGTTGCACCCGCAGATTAAGATTTTCTTCCTGTAGACACGGCAATACATCGGGGCTATACTAAAACAGGAGGAAACATGAAAACCATTCTCATTCTCGGCGGTTATGGATACACGGGGAAACTTTTGGCACGCCACCTGCTCACACAAACAGATGCAAACATCATTATTTGCGGGCGCGATCTCGGAAAAGCAAAAACCTTCGCAAGCGAACTTGATAACCCGCACGTGACCGCCAGACAAGCGGACGCCGCAAATTTCGACAGTCTGCATCAAGCGCTTCAAGGCGTGACATTATGCCTGGTCGCCGCCCCAACCACGCACCACGCCGAAACAGTCATCCGCGCCTGTATCCACGCCCGTGCTGATTATTTGGATGTTCAATTCTCCTCCAAAAAATTAAGTGCGCTATATGCCGCAGAAAACGAGATAGTGCAAGCGGGGCTGTGCTTTATTACCGAAGCTGGCTATCATCCCGGGCTGCCCTCCGCCATGGTCCACTATGCCGCAAAAAAGTTAGACATCATCGAATCTGCACTTACAGCGGGATACCTCAATATGAAAAACATCCCCTACACAGTAGCCGTGGATGAATTAATGGAAGCTTTTCTCGATTATCAGGCACAGGTCTATAAAAATGGCACATGGACGAAACCATCCGCATGGGATATGCGCCAATTCAATTTCGGCGAAACGATCGGAAAGCGAACCTGCTATTCCATGTTCTTCGAAGAATTGCGAGCCCTGCCGTCCATATATCCACACCTCAAAGAAGCAGGCTTTTATATTTCAGGTTCAAACCTGCTGACAGACCTCATCATCACCCCTCTCGTCCTGCTTGGATTGAAATTCGCGCCAAAACGCGGCATCCGCCCGCTTGGGAAGTTAATGTGGTGGGGCATGGGAAAATCCAAGCCGCCCTTTTTAGTTATGCTCAAAGTGGAAGCCCACGGTGAATCAAACGGTAAACAGACTCAAGTTCACATGAGTATTTCCCACCCAGATGGATATGAACTCACTGCAATTCCCGTCGTTGCCTGCCTAAAACAATATCTCGAGGGTACGGCGCGGCAAAACGGAATTCATATGATGGGTCATATTGCAGAACCTGTCAGATTATTCAGCGATATGAAAAAAATGGGCGTTGAAATTATCGAATTATAAGATCATCCATCCAAGTGACAGTTTCGATCTCACCATCGATCCCCAACAGCAGATTCAAACTTACTCGGACAGAATCAGCCTCCCCCGAGGTCATGAAGCGGAACTGTCCTTCTTCCGCTCGTTGACTCAACAACCCGCCCGCCTCAAGCAGACGTTTGACCTGTTTCGCCACTGCGGGGGCTGGGTCTATCACCCGAACATTTTTCCCCGCAATTTCTTCGATGAGCGGAATCACAAATGGATAGTGTGTGCAGCCCAGTACAACAGTATCAATATTTTTTTCAAGCATCGGCAGCAACGCAGATTCAAGAATGGCGCGCGTCTCGGGCGAATCCAATGCTCCTTTTTCGATCTGACCAACCAAGCCCGTGCACGTATTCTGAAATAACTCCACCCCATTTGCAAAACGCTCCACCACCGAAGCATACAATGCGCCCTGGAAAGTGGCAGGCGTTGCCAACACACCAACCTTGCCTGTTTGCGTCTTCTCCGCCGCAGGTTTGACGGCAGGCTCCATGCCCACGAACTGCACATCGGGGAAGGTCTCGCGTAAATATTTCAACGCCGCCGCAGAAGCAGTGTTGCATGCAACGACAATTATTTTGGAATTATGCTTGAGCAGAAATTTCGTGATTCCCTCTGAAAAGTTCTGTATCTGCTCCATCGGGCGCGGACCATACGGCACATGAACCTGATCGCCGAAATAAATAATGTTCTCGTTCGGCATTTGCACCCGAATTTCACGCAGGACCGACAAACCGCCCACGCCAGAATCGAAAACACCGATGGGATTATTGGAAGACATGCTTAAAATAATAATGCGTAATTCGTAATATGTACATTACGAATTACGCATTGCGTGTTTATTTCTTCGCTGCATCCACAAAAGATTTGAACAGCCGCCGTGTGACAGGCTGGTCTGTCAGCCATTCAGGGTGCCACTGCACACCCACCGCATAGGGATGCTCGGGAATTTCAACGATCTCCACCACGCCATCGGGAGCACGCCCCGCCACGCGCAGCATCGGCGCAATATCCTTCAATGCCTGATGGTGCAGGCTGTTCACATTTAGAAGCGTTTCGCCAAATATTTCGGC
>VGOX01000114.1 GCA_016875755.1 Chloroflexota bacterium | reverse complement strand
CACCCGCCGCCGTGGTTTCTTTTTTCGTTTTTTCGGCGCGCTGGCTACGCTCCCGGCTGGTTTTCAGCCCAAGTTTTGGCTATTAATGAACGGCTTCTTGCAGAGGACTCACCAATTATGAACTGCTCCATCATCATCCGCGCGTATAACGAAGAAAAATACATTGGACGTTTGCTCGAAGGCATTAAACAGCAGACCGTTCAGGATGTTGAGATTATCCTCGTTGATTCGGGGTCAACTGACAAGACTGTCGCCATCGCCGAATCATTCGGTGCGAAGGTCGTCCACATCCCGTCAGCGGAGTTTACGTTTGGGCGTTCGCTCAACTTCGGGGTTAAGTCCGCGGCGCGTGAATTCATCGTCATTGCCAGCGCGCATGTGTATCCCGTTTATCCCGATTGGCTGGAGACCTTGCTGCGTCCATTTCAGGATGAGCAGATTGCCCTCACCTACGGCAAACAGCGCGGATATGAAGGCTCGAAATATTCGGAGCATCAAATTTTTCATCAGTGGTATCCCAACGCGACCAACCTTGACCAAGTCACTACGTTTTGCAACAACGCCAATTCTGCCATCCGCAAAAGCCTGTGGGACTTGCATCCCTACGACGAAACGCTGACGGGACTCGAAGACCTGGAGTGGGGCAAATGGGCGAAGGAACGGGGATATAAAATCGCCTACATCGCCGAAGCGGAGATCGTCCATATCCATAACGAGACACCGCATGGTGTATATAACCGCTACCGCCGTGAAGCAATGGCGTTGCGCCGTATCTACCCTGAAGCGCATTTCAATTTGTATGATTTCTTCCGTTTGACGGCCACAAATATTTTGAGTGACCTCTGGCACGCCGCGCGTGAAAGCATATTGTTAAAGAGTTTTGCTTCCATCTTTTGGTTTCGCTTTATGCAATTTCATGGAACCAGAATCGGTCACCATGAGACGAGCCTCGTTACCCCGCAGCTGCGCGAGACGTTCTACTATGCGCGTGAACGAAAGAAGAAAGATGAAAGCAAACGGGATGTGGAACCGATAAAGTATAATTAAAATATGAACATGCCAGTGTTAAGATATGACCTTGAAAAAACGCGCAGGATAATATTGGGACGATTACGCCCGCGTGAAGCACAGGTGTATTTATTTGGCTCTCATGCTACTGGAAAAGCATCCCTTTATTCAGATATTGACGTGGCGATCCTGCCCCTTCAAAAACTCCCAGATGTGCTTGTATCAGAAATCCGCGAAGAATTGGAAGAAAGCGATATTCTTCGTACAGTGGATGTGATCAATTTGGAAAATGTAGATGACGAGTTTCGTCAACGTGTGGTAAAGGAAGGTGTTTTATGGAAAGATTGAAAGAGCGTCTTCAAGTTGCGCGAAAGGCTCTTACCACACTGCAGGAATTGACCAGCAAAAGCAATCTGTCTGTTATCGAGCGTGATGCGGCGATTCAACGCTTTGAATACACATTCGAGGCAACATGGAAGGCTGCTCAAATGTTCCTGAACGAGTTTGAAGGACTTAACGCCAACTCCCCCAAAAGCACAGTCCGCGCCTGCTGGCAGGTGGGAATATTTGATGAAGAACATGCCCAAAAAGCATTGCAAATGTGTGAAACTCGAAATATGACAGTTCACACATACAATGAAACACTTGCTGTTTCCGTATATCGCGAGATATCTGTATATGCTGTCCTGCTTGACCTTTGGTTGCAGGAAATGGATAAGAAAACGTAACCATCGAAATGAAAATAAAAGGTGACATTGTCAATAAAAATGTCACCTTTTTGATTCGGTATAATGAAAGAGTTATGTCTCTAACCCTCACCCCCGCCTCCACCTTCCCCATTTCCACTCTCGCCGACTTGATGACCCGCAGCTTCGAAGGTTATCTCGTCCCCGTCACTATCACGGAAGCTGTTTTACACACAATGCTCCGCCGTGACGGCGTGGATTTGACCTCCAGCCGTGTGTTGATGAAAGATGACCAGCCCATTGGGCTTGCGCTCATCGCCCGCCGCGGTTGGACAAGCCGCCTCGCCGCAATGGGCATCACAACCGATTTCCGCAGCGGCGGCGTAGGCACATGGGCAATGGAACAACTCATCGAAGAGGCAAAAGCGCGCGGTGAAAAGGAAATGATCCTTGAAGTGATCGAGCAGAACACCGCAGGGGTGAAATTGTACGAAAAAATTGGCTTCAAAAAAGTCCGCAGGCTGGTGGGGTACAAACTTGAAAACCCGCAATCAGAATCTGCCCACCTCCTCGAAGAAATTGACATCCGCGACCTGGCAAGGCAAGTCACTTATCATGGATTGAAAGATCTTCCGTGGCAGCTCTCTGGCACAACCATCATGCAGCACACACCGCCTTCGCGCGCCTTCCGTCTCAACGATGCCTACTGCCTCATCAGTAATCCCGATGGAACCGACGTGGCAATTTCGTCGGTGTTGGTCAAGGCTCGGTCACGCGGGGCAGGTCTCAGCGGAGTCCTGCTGCGCACGCTCTTTGCAAAATTCCCCAACAAGGTCTGGCATGTTTCCCCCATCTATCCCGAAGAGATGGGCTTCATCTTCGAGCAGGTGGGCATGGTGCGCGAGGCGCTGTCACAGTGGCAGATGACGCGCGCGTTGTAAAAGCTTTTACCACAGAGCACACTGAGGTCACGGAGAAAAGAAAAAAAAGAAACTCTGTGTACTCCGTGGTCTCTGTGGTGAGATAAAATAAACGCATGAAACTTGCAGCCCTTGTCCCCATGCGCCATCACAGCCAGCGTGTGCCTGGCAAAAACTACCGCCCCCTCGCGGGCAAACCCCTCTTTCATCACATTTTGGAAACGCTGCTCGCCGTGCCCGAGATCGAAACGGTCATTGTGGATACCGACTCTGAACCTGTGATGGATGGAGTGCGCCGCCTCTTTCCTACCGTGAAGCTGGTTGCCCGACCCGAGCATCTCCGCGCTGACGATGTGCCCATGAACGACATCCTGCTCCACGACACGGCACAAGTGCAGGCAGATTTTTACCTGCAAACCCACTCCACCAATCCGCTGCTCAAAGCCGAAACCATCTCACGCGGAATCCAATCTTTCCTTACCAATTACCCCAAGTACGATTCCCTATTTTCTGTAACCCGCCTGCAAACCCGCCTCTACTGGCAGGATGGACGCGCCATCAACCACAACCCATTGGAACTGCTGCAAACTCAAGACCTTCCGCCCGTGTACGAGGAAAACTCTTGCGTCTATCTTTTCACGCGCGAAAACCTCGAGCGCAAAAAACACCGCATCGGTGCTACGCCGCTGATGTTCGAGATCGACGCCGATGAAGCATGGGATATAGACGAAGAGTTGGATTTCGAGATCACCGACTTTTTGATGAAGAAGAGACTTTAATTCATGGAAAGTCTTAAACAAAAACTTGGGACGTTCTGGTGGGGTGTCCTATTTCTCTTTATTATTTCTGCAATCGCATATCTTCCGTTGGTGAATGGGCTTGGGTATGTGGTAGATGACTGGTATCTGATGTATGACATGCAGGTCAAAGGCCCTGATTTCTTCCATGAGATATTTTCCATCGACCGACCCGGGCGGGCGTTATTGATGATTCCGTTGTTTTCTCTGTTCGGATTTGACCCGTTGCCTTATCAACTGAGCGCTTTTCTTCTCCGCTTTTTGGGCGGGGTATGCCTCTTTTGGACGATTCGCATGCTTTGGGGACAACGCACTTATTTCGCATTGACGGCCAGTTCGTTATTTACGATCTACCCGGGCTTTCTTTCGCAGCCAAATGCCATTGATTATCAATCACACATGGCTGGCTTGTTTTTGGCTTCACTGTCTGTTGCCCTGACTATTAAATCGGTTCTCATGTCAGATCGTGTAAAACGGACGCTCTTGATCACAGGTTCCATTCTTGCTGGTTGGGGATATTTGAGTCAGATGGAATATTTCATTGGGGTTGAGGTATTCCGCTTTACAGGGGTCGCTTTATTGATATGGAGAACCTATCAGGGCGATTTCTGGAGGAAAGCGAAACAGGTCGTCACGGTCAGTCTTCCCTTCTTGCCTATTGCTGTAGGATTTTTAGGATGGCGTTTATTCTTCTTTGAATCAGAGCGTATGGCGACAGATGTGGGGGGGCAATTATCTCAATTCTTTTCTTCCCCATCTGTTGGGTTGTGGTGGATAAATTATTTGATACAGGATATCTTCACTGTGACATTGGGTGCGTGGAGCCTACCGCTGAATATGATGACATTCCCGTTACGATTGCGGGATATTTTTGCTGCAATCGCATGGGCATCTCTGGCGGGGGTGGTGATGCTGCTCGGCGTCCGCTGGCTGGGTGTAGAGGGATCAGAAACTGAGGCAGGTGTCGCCGAAACTGCGAGGCGTGAGACGGTATGGATGGCTCTGCTGACAATGGTTGGCGGGTTGCTGCCTGTCATCCTCGTGAATCGCCATGTCATACTCCCTGATTATTCACGTTATTCCCTGATCGCTTCCATTGGCGCTGTGATGTTGCTTGCCCTTTTCTTTGAAAATATTTCACGACGGAGTATGCGGTTTGCATTGACGGGTGTTTTTGTGTTCATTGCCGTAATGACGCATTATGGCAACACGATCCATTTCGTAAATGAGACCACGGCGACCCGCGAGTTTTGGTGGCAGGTGGCATGGCGTGCGCCGAAAATTGAAGAAGGCGCAACCCTGATCGTTTCATACCCTGGCAGCCCGTTGAGCGAGGATTACTATATTTGGGGACCTGCGAATTTTATCTATTATCCTGAAAAGCAGGATGGGAATCCGGTGGAGATCAAACTGCCTGCCGCGGTGTTGAATGGTGATGCGGTTAATAAGATCGTCACGGGCGGTGGAATCGAATCGCCTTTGCGGCGCGGAAATTATCTGCAGCGTAATTATGGGAGCATCCTGCTTATGATACAAACTCATTCAAATGGATGTGTCCGTTTTATTAATGGGGATGCGCCAGAACTGTCTCAGTGGGATGCAGAGCGGCTTGTGCTTGTAGCGCCTCATTCGCAGCTCGATGCAGTAATTACCGATGGGGCTTCTCCCCAGCCGCCAGCGATTGTGTTTGGCGATGAGCCTGAACAAGGCTGGTGTTATTACTATCAGAAGGCAGACCTTGCCCGTCAACGCAGGGATTGGGATGGCGTTCTTGCGTTGTTGGATGAAGCTTTGGAGCAGGGACACTACCCGAACGATCCCTTGGAATGGATGCCGTTTGTACAGGCATATGCAGTTGATGGAAATGTTGTCAAAGTCCGACAGCTTGCGGCCTTGGTCACAACCGACAGGGTACAGCGTGTGCGGATTTGTCGTGTCATGAGGGATCTTTCTGAGAAAGAGAACCTGTCTGTGGAAATGAACGATTCCATCGAGAATAAAATTTGTAATTGAGGTTTTATGCCAGTTGTATTGATGACCGCCCCGTATATGATTCCTTTTCTTGACCGTTTTCGCCCTGTGCTGGCGGAGTACGGTGTTGACCTGATCATCCCTGATGTGAATGAGCGCATGGAAGAAGCTGATCTGCTGAAATATGCGGGCCAGTTTGACGGGACGATCTGCGGAGATGACCGTTACACTGCGCGGGTGATCGAAGCCTGCCTGCCACGTTTGAAGGTCATCTCGAAGTGGGGCACAGGTATCGACTCCATCGATTCGGAGACTTGTGCCCGCCTTGGGGTAAAGGTCGGGCGTACCCTAAATGCTTTCACTACCCCCGTCGCGGATTCGGTGCTTGGTTACATGCTCGCTTTTTCGCGCCGCGGTCCGTGGATGGATGCAGCGATGAAGCGAGGTGAGTGGGAGAAGATTCCCGGCAAGGCGTTGAGCGAGTCTGTGTTGGGTGTGATCGGTGTGGGGAATATCGGCAAAGCCGTCACTAGCCGCGCGCGGGCGTTTGGTATGAAGGTTCTTGGCACAGATATCATTGAAATTGATCATGTTTTTGTAAGCGAATCGGGTATCGAGATGACGGATCTCGAATATCTATTATCGAATTCTGATTTCATCTCCATCAACTGCGACTTGAACCCAACGTCACATCATCTCATCAATGCCAATACGCTTGCGCTGATGAAGCCCGCTGCGGTGATCATCAACACGGCGCGTGGTCCCATCGTGGAGGAAAATGCCCTGGTCGCAGCGCTCAGCAACGGGGTAGTGGGAGGCGCGGCGTTGGATGTCTTCGAGCATGAACCGCTGCCGTTGGAAAGTCCGCTATTGAAGATGGATAATGTCATGCTCGCGCCGCATAATTCCAATTCCAGCCCTGCGGCGTGGGAGCGGGTGCATTGGAGCACGATCAGGAATTTGTTGGATGGGCTGGGAATTGATTCGAGGAATTTGAAACATGAGTAGAACAATCCTGATCACAGGGGCGGCTGGCGGTATTGGTCGCGCTTCTGTTGCGCTCTTCGCTGAAAAAGGTTGGCGCGTTATTGGTGTGGACCGCAATGAGTTCGGGGATGACTTTCCGAAGCATGGGCTTTTTATACGATCCGATATCTCGCGCCCCGAAGACATGGAAGCAATCTTTGAGCAGGCAAAAGCGTTTACTGAAACACTCGATGCGCTGGTAAATAACGCTGCATTACAGGTAGCAAAACCTCTGGTGCAAACCACCGTCGAAGAGTGGGATGCGGTGATGGCGGCTAATTTGCGCTCGGTATTTCTTGGTGTCAAACTGGCGTATCCGTTGTTGAAGGCTGGGAATGGCGGTGCGATCGTGAATGTATCTTCTGTGCATGCTGTGCAGACGTCTGCGAATATTGCCGCATATGCAGCATCCAAAGGCGGTTTGCTTGCATTGACCCGCGCCATGGCTATTGAGTTTGCGCCTGACAATATTCGCGCAAATGCCATTTTGCCCGGCGCAGTGGATACTCCCATGCTGCGTGCAGGCCTCGGCCGCGGGCATGTTGGTCAGGGGG
>VGOX01000113.1 GCA_016875755.1 Chloroflexota bacterium | reverse complement strand
TTTTGGCTAGCGAACGATCACCATGTCCAGAGAGCCGAAGGAATTATTTTTGTTGCGGATGACCATCTTTAGCGTATGCTCGCCGGGCGATAGTTGCCCGGGGTAATCCCAACGCTGTTGGTATTGGTATTGATACTGCGGTGAGTTCTGATTGATCGTGCCCACTTTCACACCATCCACGTACACCACCACGTTTTGGAATTCTGGTCCGCTTGTATAGATGATACTGAACGATTCGCCGGTGAATGCGAAATCTATCGAAGCCAGCTTGGTGGTGCTCTTTTTATAAGATCCGTTGAAGGCTTGCAGGTTGATCTCATGCAGCCAGCCTGCCGAATAAACAAAGGCGCCGTGTGTGTCGTCGAAGATGGTTTCCGTTGCTACCTGATGCGTCACCTCTGGGGTGGTGGTCGGCACGATTTCAGTGGGGGTGGCTGTCGCAGAAACAGGAGCAACTGTCGGTGTGGATGAGGCGATGGGTGTCTGCGTCACAACCACCTGCGTAGGAGCAACTGTCGATTCGCTTTCAAAGGCGCCGATATCTCCACGATTGATGACCATCAGCCCGCCGGGGTTGGTTGGGTCGCCGCTGTCTATGGCAGGGGATGAAGATTGGACGGTGAATACCCCGCCCGTTACGTTGAGGAATTTCGGGTCAGCCTGCACTGATGCCTGCTCGCCACCAGACGGGTTATCCAGCCGATTGCCGGATGCCGAATAGAACGAAGACAGGGTTGTGTGGAGGGAATAGTTGTAAAACACTTTGGCAGAGCCGCCATCAGAATACCATAAGTTGTTATGCGATACAGTTGTGTACGCGCTGGCTGAGAAGTTGCCGCGCACGTTGTTGTATCCAATGTTGTTGATGAAGGTTTGCTGGCAGGTGGCAGGCGTGCAGGGAGCATCTTTCCAGCCGTCTTCAAAACCAAAATTCGTGTTGTTGTAGGCTATGTTGTTGTAAAAACGGTTGCCGCCTGTTCCATTGGAATCGAAACCGTTGCGCTTGTTGCCATAGGCGATATTCTGCTTCACAATGTTGTATCCGCCCGTGCCGCCGCCGCCCAGTTTGAATCCATTGCCGTCACCGGAACCGGTTTGCCCATAGACAATATTGCCGACAATGATATTGTTCGGGGAGTTCCATGTGTCGATGCCATCATCTGCATTGCCGTGGACGATGTTGTTCGCGACCAGTGTATTATTTGTCCCTGCGCCTTCCAGTTTGATGCCATCCGAGTTTCCGCCGCCCAACGTATTGTTGTACGACTCGTTCCCGGTCACTTCGTTGCCCGTGATTCCGCTGGGGCTGACTGACGTGTGGGAGATCACCTGAATGCCGCTCAGATAATTATTGTAGACCTTGTTGTTCACGACCTTATTGTAGGATCCATTTTCGATCAGGATACCGACGGTGTTGCTGCCGGTATTATCATGTACAAGATTATTCTCGATGATATTGTAGTAGGGGAACTTGCCGGACGATTGGGTTACCCGAATTCCGTCGCCGTAGCTGCCAGTTGCACCTGTTACCTCCAACCCGGAGATGCGTATGTAGGAAACACCCTTGAGTTGAACGGCGTCACTACCGCCGCTGATGATGGCCTTCTCTCCATTGTAGGAAGAGATGGTGATATAGGCTGAACTCGTGCCGGAACGCGTCACGATGAAACTCGGGTAGGTGGCAGCTCTCATGAAGACACCTTCGCCGGGCTGTGCAAGTGCCAACCCTGCATTGACTGTACAAAGCGGCTGCGACAAAGTGCCTGGCCAGGTATCGTTACAGCCCTTTCCGCCGATATTGCCTTTGTCCACGATGTAACTTTTGGTCACAGTCCACGTTTGGGCTGCGGTAATCTGATTTTGTGCCGAAGACGCGAATACCCTGCCCGTACCTCCCAGGGCAAGTGCAAGCACTGCAACAAAACTCAGTAATTGGTATAGCTTTTTATTCACTTTATTTCTCCTTTATGGCAACAAAACTGCCTGGCGTACACCAGGCAGTTTTGCCGGAATACGTTGGGAACCTGGCGATCCTAGTAGCGGTTAGCCCGCTGCCGTAGACCCATGGCTTTGCGTCCCCGGCTTTTACCGGGTTTGCGTTTTTCAAACATATTGTTCAGTTGTTCAATCAAGCAGGCTGTTCCCTGCAGGGCTAAGAGTATCACTCCCTCTCCCAAATGGAATTTATATATGCTAAGAATCAACCTACAAAACTGGAAACATTACACATCGGTTAAAAAATTCCTAAAAAATTTGATGCCCAACATTAAAACAAGCATTTTTTGGAATAAAACAAGACCATCTTTGCATTTGTGTTATTTATTCTTTAAGTTTGTATCTGTAGTTTTTATTAGATTTGTATTAAGGCCCACTGTCATTCATCAGGTTTTTCGATGATCCAGGATCATGCAGCCTGAAATTTATTCCATACGCCCGTTTTTATACCTGAGAAACAAAAAGCGCCCCGAAAGTTGTCTTTCGGGGCGCTGCCATTAGCGGATAAAAGAACGCGATCCCAACGACCATTATGAAGATGGAGATTGTGTACCGTTGACAACTCCCATTGCTTGATTGTGTCCTGTCGTGGGCGTATACTTTAATTATCCAAAACGAAAGGAAGGGAAACCATGCAGCATGTCAACAAGACCATGCTTTTTCTAGGGCTGGGGATTGCACTTCTCGCCTCTAGTTTTCTACTGCTCAACCTCATCGAATCGGGTGTTGCGGCGGCGCTTGGCATTTTGGGCATCGGCTTGATTGCGGCATCTGGCAAACGGAAGGGAGGTTGACGGGCGTACTCCTGCCTTGAAAAAAGCGTATACTAAAAGCAGGTATACAGAAAGGACGGATTCCATGACGAAGCAGATCGGCATTTGGATCGACCACAAAAGGGCGGTGATCCTAACGGTGAGTGAAGACGGCGAAACCATGCAGAAAATCGAATCAGGACTTGAACACCTCCATTTTCGGGGGATGACTCGTCCGCGCACGCCGTACAGCGCTCAGTATCAAAAAGGGGATGATCAACTCGACAAGCAATTTCAAGGTCATCTCAGTAAGTATTATGAAAATGTACTCGCTGTTGTACGCGGCGTACAGGCGGTGATGATCATGGGCCCCGGTGAGGCGAAAACGGAATTGAAAAAACGCCTCGAACGTGAGAAAACCTGCCCGCCAATTACGGGCATTCTCCCCGCTGATAAATTAACCGACCGTCAGTTCGCGGCAAAGGTGCGCGAGCATTTTCAGGAGGTAGCGATCCGCGCCTGAAACAGGAGTAGGTTTCAGGTCCAGAACGATGCGGGTTGTTTTAAATGAATCGAAAGGACGGGCGTGAGCCCGTCCTTTCTTCTTTCTTCTTGCAACACACATTAGGAGAAGACACGTACTATTGAGGCGGGAGGAGAACCGCGTCAATCACATGGATCACGCCGTTTGAGGCTTCGATGTCGGTGATGATGACTTCAACGGTGTCGTTCAGGAAGACCTTGCCGTCACGGACGGTGATGGTCAGGTCCTTGCCGAGCACGGTGGTGGCGCTGGTCAGGCCGACCACATCCGCAGCCATGACCTTGCCAGAAACCACATGGTAGAGCAGGATGTCGGTGAGGGCTTGCTTGTTCTCGGGCAGGAGCAGGTTTTCAACGGTGCCAGCGGGCAGGGCGGCGAAGGCGTCATTGGTGGGGGCGAAGACCGTGAAAGGACCTTCTCCGCTCAGGGTTTCGACCAATTCCGCAGCGGTGACAGCAGCCACGAGGGTGCTGAAGCGTTCGTCAGCGGCGGCAATTTCAACGATGGTCTTGGCTTCTTCATCTGAAGGCAGGATGACCGCGTCGATGACATGGATCACGCCGTTGGAGGTTTCGATGTCGGTGATGATGACCTTGGCGTCGTTGATGTACACGCTGCCCATGTCAACCTTGATGGCGATGTCTTTGCCGAGCAGGGTGGTGGCGCTTTCAAGACCGGTCATATCGGCAGCCAAAACCTTGCCTTCGACCACGTGGTAGAGCAGGATGTCGGTAAGGGCTTGCTTGTTTTCAGGCTTGAGCTATTCTTCCACGGTGCCTTCGGGCAGGGCGGCGAAAGCGTCATCGGTGGGGGCGAACACGGTGAAGGGGCCTTCACCCTTGAGGGCATCCACGAGGCCAGCGGCTTGCACAGCAGCAACCAGGGTGGTGAAGCGGCCATCGGCAACAGCGGTGTCTACGATGTCAGCCAATTCAGGCTCAGGCATGGCGGTCGGCTCGGGGAGCGCGGTGGGTTCGGGTTCAGCAGTGGGTTCCGGGGTGGCAGCCGGAGCACAAGCCGCCAGAACAAGGGTGAATACAACGAGCAACATTACGAACAGGGAATTACGTTTCATTTTTCTCTACATTTTCTAAATAGTTCTTGTTTGACATTTGTATATGTTTTGCAAATGTATTATACGTAATTTACATGTTTTGCAAAGGTAGTCAATGGGTTTTCGGCATCTCTCATTGAACTATTATGTTTTCGGATATTTTTTATCCGAAATTAATCTGTTGCTTTCTCTGTGTATTAATGAAAGAGGTCGTTTTTTGCGCTCCTTCAGGCATCGCTGAGTCTGCTTAAATTCCCTCATATTCCAAAGCGATGTTAGAATTAGTTCTGGTTTCAAACTAATTCGTTGAGCGAAAAATTCCCCATTGAAACCTTTTACGGTATGATTTCAAGCCATGGAATTCTTAACTTCCCCCTCCCAAAAATTTGACCTGCCAAAGCGCATTGCGCGCCTCGGTGAACTTGCCACCAATTTGTGGTGGACGTGGCATCCCGAAGCCACCCGCCTCTTTGGTCGCCTCGACTATGACCTGTGGGAACGCCTCGGTCACAACCCGATTCGCCTCTTAAACGAGATTGGAAGCGCCCGTTTAAATCAGGCAGCCAAAGACAAGGACTATCTCGTTCTGTACGACGAAGTTTTTGCATCCTTTGATGCCTACTTCAAAAAGGAATCCTGGTCGCAACAGGCGCACCCCGAACTGAAAAACCCCATCGCCTACTTTTCGATGGAATTCGGTTTGCATGAAACCCTGCCCATCTATTCGGGTGGGCTCGGCGTGCTGGCTGGCGATCACCTCAAGGAAGCCTCTGACCTCGGTTTGCCCTTCATCGCCGTCGGCTTCATGTACGCACAGGGATATTTCTCCCAGCGCATCAGCGAAGACGGCTGGCAGGAGGCGCTCAACAACCCGCTGACCTTCGATCACCTGCCCGTCTCCCTCGTCACAAAAGATGGCAAGCCCGTCACTATTCAGATCACCTTCCCCGACCGCAGCCTCAAAGCCCAAATCTGGGAAGTGCGTGTGGGTCGCGTGCCGCTCTATCTGCTCGACTCGAACGTGGAAGGCAACAGCGACTACGACCGCCTGCTCACCGCCCGCCTATACTGGTCTGACCTCGATCGCCGCATCATGCAGGAAGTGCTGCTCGGCATTGGCGGAGTCCGCGCCTTGCGGGCCTTGGGATACGACCCAGCCGTCTGGCACATGAACGAAGGACACGCCTCCTTCCTTACCCTGGAGCGGGCTCGTGAACTTGTGGCAAAGGGCCTCCCCTTTGCAGATGCCGCGAAACAAACCCTCTCGCAAAACATCTTTACCACTCACACCCCCGTCCCTGCGGGCAATGACGAATTCCCGCTCTGGCTGATCGACAAATACCTCGCCAGCTACTGGCCCGAACTCGGGCTGACCCGCGCCGAATTCGTAGACGTGGCAAAGCATCACCAGCCGCACGGCGAAACCTACTCCATGCCCATCCTTGCGCTCAAATTATCCAGCGGAAGTAACGCCGTTTCTGAACTGCACGGCGAAGTTTCACGCGACATGTGGAAATTCCTATGGGAAGACCGCGACGTCAAGGATGTCCCCATTGACCATGTCACCAACGGCGTGCATACCGCCAACTGGCTTGCCCGCCGCATGAACTTGCTGCTTGAAAAACACCTCGGCGCCGACTGGTACGATCACCTCGATGACCATGCCTACATGAGCAAGATCGACTCGATCCCCGACGCGGAACTGTGGGCGGTGCGCCTGCACCTCAAGCGCAAGCTGACCTTTTACCTGCGTGAGCGCGTCCGTGACCGTTGGACGGTGGGCGGCTTTCACCCGGTGCAGGTGGTTTCCTCGGGTGTGCTCATCAACCCCTACGCGCTGACCATTGGCTTTGCGCGCCGCTTCGCCACCTACAAACGCGCCAGCCTCGTCATGTCTGATGTGGAGCGTTTGCTCGACCTCATCAACCGCCCGAACATGCCCGTGCAGATCATTTTTGCTGGCAAGGCGCACCCCGCCGATGAGCCCGGCAAGCAGTTGATCCAGAAGGTCTATCGCACCGTCAAGAAAGCCGAAACGGGCGGACGCCTTGTCTTCATCGAAGACTACGACATGAACCTCGCCCGCTACCTCGTGCAAGGCGTGGACGTATGGTTGAACACTCCGCGCCGCCCCTACGAAGCCAGCGGAACTTCGGGCATGAAAGCCGCCATCAACGGCGTGCTCAACTTCTCCATTTTGGACGGCTGGTGGCGTGAAGCCTACAACGGACGCAACGGCTGGTCGATTGGCGAGGACAAGTATTACGAATCCACCGATATTCAGGATACTGCCGATGCGGAAGACCTGTACAGCACACTCGAGAATCAGATCATCCCGCAGTATTACAACCGCGACCCCAAGGAAATGTCGCACGAGTGGATCGCTCGCATGAAGGATGCGATGAAGACCGTCATCCCGCAATTCTCCACCCGCCGTATGGTGAAGCAATACGTGGAAAAATTCTACGCACCTGCCGCGAAAAAGAAATAAATTTGACCGTGGACGATGGACCACCAACCATGGATCGTTTTCCATCGTCCACGGTCTATCGTCCGTCGTCGGAATCAAACCATGACTCCACTGCAAAAAGGGTAGCAACCCTCGTCAAAACCGAAAAAATTTAATACAATCAACGCATGTTCAGAAAAAACACCA
>VGOX01000112.1 GCA_016875755.1 Chloroflexota bacterium | reverse complement strand
CCACAAGGTGTGATCGTGGAAGCCGTGATAATTGCCTTCAAATTTCAGGATGATGTCACGCCCTGTAAAAGCGCGCGCCACACGGATGGCATGCATGGTAGCTTCGGTGCCTGAGCAGGCAAGGCGCACCATATCAATGGCGGGAGACATCTCTATGATCATCTCTGCCACTTCGATCTCCAGTTCGCCCGTCATGGCGAAGAGGATGCCTTTTTGAATTTCTTCGATAACCTTCTGGTCTACTTCATCGTATGCATGCCCCAAAATAATGGGACCAAACGCCATGCGATAGTCAATGTATTTCTTTCCATCCACATCCCATAAATAGGGACCCTTGGCTTTTTCAACATACGGGGTAATGCCGTCTCCCCAAAAACGAAAATTTGAATTTACCCCCAACGGCGCGACTTTCTGCGCGCGTTGCTGCAGTGACTGCGTCTTCGAACCGAACATGATTGCTTTTCTCCTTTTGGACTAATTGGATTCGTTTTCCGTCGCTTCTTTCGCGATCCGTTCTGGAACCCTCCACTGGTACACATCCTTAAGAATAATAGGCACGATGGAAGTTGTGGTTTTGCGAACCCCAGGCACCTTGCGTATCACCTCCGTTACAAAATAGTAGACTTTCGATGTATCCTTCGCCACCACCTGGACACTGATGTCATTTTGACCAATACCGCACGCCACATAGGTGACGTTGTCGAACGAAGCCATTTTCTTCGCCACATCCAACACCGCATCTGATTCCACTTCCAACCAGACATCGGCTTTGATGGAATAGCCTAGCGCCTCAGGGTTGACCACGGCGCTGATCTGGATCACGCCTTCATCGCGCATCCGATCGATGCGGTAGCGGATGGCACGCTCGGAAATATCCCCCATGCGGCGCGAGATCTCCGAAGCGGACATGCGCCCGTCTTCTAGGAGTAAATTGACAATTTTTATATCAATTGCGTCGAATTCATACATAGTTACGCCTTATCTTTTCCGAAAGTTACATAAACACTATACATTACTGACTTTTAATTGTCAACCCTTGATTTTTTATCAGGTATTCGCAACCCGATTTCGTTTTTCAATTGCAAGTTGTTTATCATCCCACTATCCTGTACAATGTTTCAAATTTTCCGTGGAAAGAACCTTATGAATCTGAAACTCTCCGATATCCAACACCAGTCCGTTTTCAAAGCAAAAGAGATCACCATTCAAGCAGAGTCCTCCCCTGTTCGCTATTATCGGCATGGCTGGCAATCGTGGTCACTTACTGCGTGGACAGACCTCTCGCCGCATCCCGTCCAAAAGCCGAGCATTTTTCACCCACTACAATTGGATATTCAATACGTGCATGAAAAAAATCCGCATGGGTCGTGGCTGGGGGCGGTTGAATTCGAGGATGGGAACATACTTCTGCTTGGCGCGCTTGCCACAGATACGCATGTGTTCCTCGTTGGAGACCAACTCAAAGGTCAGAGCGAAGCGGGCGAAATCGAGTGGTTCGTCGCGCACGGGCAGGAGCGTCAGGTATTTGAGGGCTATGTCCGCGAATTGGGAATCCGTTTTGGGAAGGCGGATAAAAATCATGTGCCGCGTGTGTGGTGTTCGTGGTACAGCCTGTACACCGCCATTGAAGAAAAATTACTGCACGAATGTTTCAACGGCTTGGGTAACTTGCCGTTCGATGTGCTGCAAGTGGACGACGGCTGGCAAAAGGATATCGGCGATTGGGAAGCAAATGAAAAATTCCCATCGGGCATGGCGGCGCTGGCGGAGAAAATAAAATCAACGGGAAGAAGGGCAGGATTATGGCTCGCGCCGTTGATCGTTGCCAAGTCATCAAAGATGTATCGCGAACATCAGGATTGGTTATTGCGTGACGAAAACGGACGACTTGTCTCGGCGGGATTCAATTGGGGTCAGCCGCTCTACGCGCTCGACACCACGCATCCTGACGTACGAGGCTGGCTGGTTGCCCTCATGGAGCAGGCGCGCCGCTGGGGCTTTGACTATTACAAATTGGATTTTCTGTATGGCGGCGCATTGAAAGGCAAACGCCACATTGATATGCCCCGTGAAGCCGCATACAGCGACTGTTTGAAGTACATGCGCGAAGCAATGGGACAAGGCGCGTTCTTCCTGACCTGCGGCACGCCGATCTTGCCCGCCATCGGCATGTGCGACGCCATCCGCATCGGACCTGACGTTTCGCACGAATGGTCGAACTATCGCAACGAAAGCCTGCTGCAAAACTTTGATACCCCTGGCACGAAAAACGCCATCCGCACAGCAGTTCACCGCCTGTGGTTGAAAGACCTCGCGCACATCGACCCCGATGTGGAATATTTCGAATCAAAAGAAAATGGCTTGAAACAATCGCAAAAGGACATGCTCAAAGACCTGGCGCTGATCTGCGACTTCAAAGCCACCTCAGATTTGCCCCAATGGATGACCGCCGAAGAACGCGAGCAAGTCCGCGCGTTCCTGACCGCCGAAACCGACGTGACCCAACTCAGCCGTTACGTTTACAAACTCGACGACCGCATCGTGGATTTTTCTTCCGCAGTCGAATTACCCAAGCCACCAACGGGGCTCCTCGCGTTATGGGCGGAGTTCCTCGGCTGGCTGGGCAACTGGAAATTCGTTTTGCGAATCCTAAAGATGTTGGACGATAATGCTTTGAGAAAAAGGGTTTCGAGAATTTAATGTTATATGTCATTGCGAGGAGGGCGGAGCCCGACGAAGCAATCTTCTCGCAATACAGGGATTGCTTCGCCCTAGCGGGCTCGTAATGACATAGAATGACCCCTAAAATATTACGAGGTTCTATGAAAATACCCGATAACGTCAAAAAACTGATCGCCTCTTCCCCGCTCGCGCATCTGACCACGCTCAACGCGGACGGCAGCCCGCAAGTGACCGTCGTTTGGGTTGGCATTCAGGACGATGAATTCGTGTGCGCTCACATGAGCTCGTATCAGAAGGTCAAGAATATTCAAAAAGACCCACGTGTGGTCTTATCCATGCTTGGACATAAGAAAACGGAAATGGGCTTGCAGGAATATCTGGTTGTGTATGGGGACGCCTACCTGACCGAAGGCGGCGCAGCGGACTTGCTCCAGAAACTGGCATATTCTTATATCGGTCCCAATGTGGAATTCCCGCCTCAATCGGTGCGCAATCAATCAGGGTTTATCACGCACATCGTCCCACAAAGATTTGCAGGTGTTGGGGAGTGGAAGTGATGAAATGCTACACCATCCCATCCGTCTTCGCAGCCATGACGAAATCATTTTTGTGTAGTCCCTGTACCACATGTGTCCACCACTGCACGGTCACCCTGCCCCACTCGACCACCATCAATGGATGGTGGTCTTCTTTTTCAGCGGTCATCGCGACCTTGTTCGTGAACGCCATCGCTTCGACGTAATTCTTGAATTTGAAAACGCGCTGTAAACGCGGAGTACCGTCTGCGTGAATCAATTCCCATGCGGGGATTTGCGACAGGAGTTCCGCGATCTCGGCGTCCGTCAGCGCAAGGTCACCTTTACGGCAGGGGATACATTTTCCAGCGGCGAGATCGGTCATTTCAGATAATCCGCCAATTTGCTCAACTCCGCAGGGCTGGAAAGACAGATGCGAATCGCCTTACGTCCCGCCGCCTTCAGCGCCTCGTAATCACCCAATGCCTGCGCACGGATGAGCGCGCCGAAAGTCAAACCCTGTGTGGGGATTTCCATGTCCGTGTCGGCATCGTAGACCACCTGAATAAAACGTCCCTTGTTCGGACCGCCCTTATGGAACTGCCCCGTCGAATGTTGGAAGCGCGGACCAAAGCCAGCCGTCACAGGCAGTTTGGTTTGTATTCGAATGGCTACACGCAAAGCCTGAATGTCTCGAATCATGTCACCTGTCCGCGGGAGATAGGCGTTGATGGTGATGAATTCGCCAGATGTTGGGTCAGATAAAAACTCCACCAATGCAGATTTTGCATCGTTCACATCCACCAAGTCCGCTTCGGCAAGCTTCCCCGTCGCCTGATATTCCTTGATCTTGGCGATGGTGCGCAATTTGCTATCCTGCACATCGGGCTGGTCGAAGGCATTGACGCCCAAAATATGGCAAGCCGTCGAGATCGCCATCTCCCAGCGGAAGATTTCCGCGCCCGCATCGTACGGGTTCTCGATCGGGAACTCGATCACAGGGAAGCCCGCCTTCTTCAACTCCGCAATGCCAGCCGCCAACTCGCCGTTGCTTTTGATATATACGAACAGGCGGTCATCGCCATAAATGTCAGGTTTGCCAAGCGGTTCCAATGCCACAGGCAGGATGCCCTTGCCATACTTACCGCTGGACTCAGCGATGACCTGTTCCACCCACCCAGCCAACGCGGACACAGGCGCATCCGCCACGACGGTGAGCTTGTCTCTGCCCATCAGGGCGGATTCTGCGATGAGAGCGCCCAACGCAACACCAGGGTTGCGCGCCGCGGGCACATCCGCCAGCGACTGCTTGCGCATACGGTCAGCGCTGCCGAGTAGTTTGTCAAAGTCCATGCCGAGCAAAGCCGCAGGGACCAAACCAAAATCAGTCAACGCGGAGAAACGTCCGCCCACATTGGGGTCGGCGTTGAACACTTTGCGGAAGCTGCGTTCTTCCGCCAGCTTTTGCAGGGACGTGTTTGCATCCGTGGTGACAATAAAACGCGAGCCGTTCTTGCCGCTCAATTCCCAAATGTAATCGAAGCCAGCCATCAACTCTGCAGTGCCGCCCGATTTACTGGCGAGGATGTAAAGCGCCTTATCAGGTGAATAATCTTTTACCGCCTGCGCCACCTGCAGCGGGTCAGTCGAATCGAGAATGGCGAGCGAGAGTTTCGCTTCCACGCCGAAATTCGCGAGCAGGGAACTCAGCACTTCAGCTGTCAACGACGAGCCGCCCATGCCGATGACGAGCACACGGTCAATGCCTTCGTCGTGAACTTGTTTTGCAAAGGACTGATACCCCTCAAGACGCGCACGGGCATCCTCAATCGAGTCCAGCCAGCCGAGACGGATCTTGACCTCCGCCTGTCCTTCGGGGTCATTTGCCCATAACGTCACGTCGTGTTCCCACAGGCGTTTGATGAAAGAGTCTGCTTCCAGCGCAGGCAAACGCTTGGCTACAGAATCAGCCAACGGGGCGATGGAGGCGAGAGCGGCGTTTCGTCGCTCTTCAATCGTCTCAAGCAGTGACTTGAAGGCATCGGCAAATGCTTTTACGCCTTCCTCTTCTAACTCTTGCGTAACGTTGCTCATCGAAATACCGAGGGCTTTGAGGTCCACAAAAATCTTCTGGGCTTCATCCAACCCTTCGGTGATGGTCAATTTTGCGCTGCCGTGATCACGGAAGGCATCCAGCGTGGCAGGCGGAACGGTGTTGACCGTGTCGGGACCGATGAGTTCATCCACATAAAGCGTATCGGGGTAGGCGGGATTCTTCGTACCCGTGGACGCCCACAAGGGACGCTGCACACGCGCACGGAAACGAGCTTTGAGCGTGGCAAAACGCGGTGATGTAAAAATGGACTCAAAAGCTTCATAGGCAAGTTTGGCATTTGCAACCGCCGCCTTACCGCGCAAGGGAGAATCTTCGGGCAGGCGCGGGTCGATCTTTGTATCAACGCGTGAGACGAAGAACGAAGCCACAGATGCGATCTGTTGAACAGGCAATTCCTTTGCAACGCGGTCTTCGAGACCCGCGAGATAAGCGTCCATCACTTCGGTATAACGAGCCAGCGAAAAGATCAGCGTGACATTGACATTGATCCCCGCCGCTATGCTCGCGCGGATGGCTGGAATGCCCTCACGCGTGGCAGGAATTTTCACCATCAAATTCGTTCGGTTCACGCGCTCCCAAAGTTCCTGCGCCTGTTTGATCGTGCCTTCGGTGTCACGCGCCAATAGCGGGCTTACTTCGATGCTGACATACCCATCACCGCCGCGCGTTTTTTCATAGAGCGGTTTGAAAAGGTCACAAGCTTCCTGAATATCTTCCACCGCCAATTGCCAAAAGATTTTTTCGGCATCCCAGCCCGCCCAAGCCAGCGGGATGAGCGCAGCGTCATAATCATTCGTCTTTGCGATCGCATTCTGGAAGATGGTCGGGTTCGAGGTCACACCGCGAATATCGCCGCGTTCGATCATGGCATTGAGTTCACCATTGACCAGTAATTTACGTTGAATGTTGTCGTACCAAAGGGATTGTCCGAGGGATGTTAGTTTTTTGATTGGGCCAGACATAATAAAAAGACTCCTTGAGATAAAGGTAATTGGAGATTGGCAATTACCAATCTCCAATTACTAATTTTCTTCTTCCATTTTCTTGATCTTCCCCACTCTTCGGGCATAACGTTCGCCGCCAGCGACTTCGCCGAGGTAGCGCGTACCTAAAAACGCAGGCACGAGCACCTTCACCAGTTCAGGTCCGATCACCCGCCCGCCAAGGCACAGCACATTCATCGCGTCATGTTCCACGCCCTGCGCCGCAGAATATGTATCGTGGCAAATCGATGCATAGATGCCTTTCATCTTATTCGCCGCAATTGCCGCACCAATGCCCGAACCGCAGATCAAAATTCCGCGTTCGGCTTCGCCGCTTTGCACTTTCTCGCCGACTTTTTTTGTGAAATCGGGGAAATCCACAGCATCAGCGTTGAACGTGCCAACATCGATGACTTCATGCCCAGCCGCCTGCACAGCTTCAAGGACAACACTTTTGAGCGGAAATCCCCCGTGGTCACAACCGACTGCTACTTTCATAAATTCTCCAAAAGACCTGACAGATTTCAAAATCTGTCAGGTCTACATTCTACAATTTCTTCGACTGCTCCACTACATTCTCGACCGTGAAACCAAGCCTCTCGAAAATGACCTTCGCAGGAGCGGATGCGCCGAAGCGGTCAATGCCGATGACGGACGCAGCGTATCGTTCCCAGCCGAGCGTTGCTCCTGCTTCGACAGCGAGTC
>VGOX01000111.1 GCA_016875755.1 Chloroflexota bacterium | reverse complement strand
AATTGACCGAGCTTTGCATCCTGTCCTTTGGGCGTGATGCGGACGGAAATACCATTGTCAACTTGTTCGTGCCCGAACGTGATGTCCCTGATTTTTATCTGATCGCAAGCAGGGTGACGGGGGAATATTTGTTTGAATGCTCACGAAGCAGGAATGTCCCAACCAGTGTGTATTGTGTCGGTTCGGCGCTTAACCTGGGTGAACGTGTGGAGTTCTCTGTTTTTGCGCAGGAGGATGACCGTCTGCTGGCAAAGGGCGGGCTGGTCTTAAAAGCATTTCTGATCTCTGCGCCCGGCATGGAAACTGAAGTGGGAACAGAAACAGCTACAGAAACGGCTACGGCGACAGATCCTGCAAGCGGAGATGGAACTGCCACACCGCTGTCGACAGGGTATCCGAACGACCCATAAAGACTTGATATGAATCCGTGGCTGGACGGTATGGAAATGCTGGGTTATTACAGCCGCACAAAGTTATATCAAGTGACGAACTGCCAATAGGTTGCCTATTTAATGGTAAAAGTGGGGATATGAAACAGATTTCCAAACAAGATCTATGGTGGATGCTGCCTCTGTCCCTTGCTTTGGGCGCATTGCTGACATCCATTCAGCCTGGCAACTGGTTTGTTGGTTGGCTTGGCTTTTCCTTTCTCTTTCTTCTCACCTTGGTGATTCTGTCTTTTTCCACTCTTTGGGCAGGCGGCGGAAAAACGCTTGTGTGGATGGTTGCGCTTGCCTTCTTGCTGCGTTTTGCAGGCGGGGTTGGCACGTATCTCTCTCTGCCCATTTTGGGCTATGACGATGTAGACGACCAATCTGGCTTTGTCTACACCGACGCACGTCGGCGCGATACGCAGGCATGGGAGCTCGCCGACTCTGATCGTCCGCTCACGGCTGCATTCAACCAGAAATTCGCCTACGACCAGTATGGCGGTCTGCTGTCGTTCAGCGCACTGATCTACCGTTATCTCTCGCCCGATGCTCATCGGGTGTTGATGCTGGTCTTGCTCTCCGCATTTATGGGCGCGTTGGGCGTGCCGTTCTTGTGGAAATCCGTCCACTTGCTGTGGGGCGAGAAAACCGCCTTTGCCTCCGCATGGATCTTTGCCCTATATCCCGAAAGCATTTTGCTCGGCGGCTCTGCCATGCGCGAACCGTATCTGCTGGCGTTCAGTGCCTTCGCATTTTTTGGATTTGCAAGCTGGTATTCTGACAGGGACCGCTCGCATCTTCTCTGGCTCGGGCTTGGTCTGGCTGGGATGCTTTTAGTTTCGCCTGCAATCGCGTTGGCAACCCTTGTGATTCTGGGCGGATGGATGTTTTTCGCCCGCCAGCAAATCCGCATTTCCTGGCAGTTCGTTGTGCTGCTTGCATTAGTATTCATCGCTGGCTTGTTCCTGCTCTCATCTGCATTGGATCGCGGCGGAAATTTAGGTGGCGGTGGTCCGCTGGGGGTGATCAATAATTTCATCCGTGAATCGCTCAAATGGAATGTGTATAAGGTCGAGGCGGAGTCAGGCTGGGTGCAAAAACTTTTCGATGAGATGCCGCAGTGGTTGCGGCTTCCGTTCGTGATGGTGTATGGCATGTTGCAGCCTGTGCTGCCCGCGATCTTCATCGCCCCGACAACGATTGTCTGGCGCATCATCGGCGTTCTGCGGGCGGTGGGGTGGTACGCCATCCTCCCAGCGTTGATCCTCTCTCCGATGGCAGGAGCAGGTGTGGGTGGAGAAAAGAAGCGCGCTGAGCGAAGTCGAAGCATCATCCTGTGGCTGAGTTTTGTGGTGTGGGGGTGGGTGTTGTTTACGGCGTTGCGCGGCGGCGGCGATCAATGGGATAATCCGCGTTATCGGACGATTTTGTTCATGTGGCAGGCGGTGCTGGCGGGGTATGTTTGGGTGTGGTGGCGGGAAACTCGTAATGCGTGGGTGCTGCGCGTGATCGCGATGGAATTGGTCTTTGTGGCGTTTTTTGGGCAGTGGTATGCGAACCGTTATTTGTATATTGGCGCGCAACTGCCTTTTCCCGTGATGGTGGCGTTGATCGTGGGCGCTTGGGCGTTGATTCTTGGGTGGGGAGTGTGGCGCGACCGCATGCAGCGTGCCTGACTTAGTGTATAATTCAGCGTCTGAATTTTGAATTAGGAGACTATCCATGACCACCGCCATTATTACAGGAATTACAGGACAGGACGGTTCATATCTTGCCGAACTGTTGTTGACAAAAGGATACCGCGTGATCGGCGTTGCACGTCGTTCGAGCACGGTGAATTACGAGCGCATTGACCATCTTTTGGACGATATCTCCGTTGTTCAAGGTGATTTGCAGGATCAAGGCTCCCTGCTTTCCCTGCTCGAGGAATACAAGCCCGATGAAGTGTATAACCTTGCGGCGCAATCGTTCGTGCCGACTTCGTGGAACCAGCCTGCTTTGACGGGTGATGTCACGGCATTGGGGGTGACGCGCATTCTGGAAGCCATTCGTTTTGTGAATCCGAAGATCCGTTTTTATCAGGCATCTTCGAGTGAAATGTTCGGCAAGGTGTTGGAAGTGCCGCAGAACGAAGATACGCCCTTCTATCCGCGCAGCCCGTATGGCGTTGCAAAGGTGTACGGACATTGGATCACGGTGAACTACCGCGAGTCTTTCGATATTTTTGCGACGTCGGGTATTTTGTTCAACCATGAAAGCCCACGCCGCGGGCTGGAATTTGTCACGCGTAAGATTTCCAATGCGGTGGCGAAGATCAAACTTGGGACGGCAAAGGAATTGCGTCTCGGCAACCTTGAGGCTCAGCGCGACTGGGGATTTGCCGGCGATTACGTCAAGGCGATGTGGCTTATGCTTCAACAGGACAAGCCGGATAATTATGTGATCGGCACAGGCGAAACCCACTCTGTGCGCGAGTTTTGTGAGATTGCTTTTACGCATGTGGGTTTGGATTACAAGGAGTTTGTGGTGGTGGACGAACGCTTCTATCGCCCTGCTGAAGTGGATCTGCTCATCTCTGACCCTGCCAAGTCACGCAATCAATTGAAATGGGAACCCGAAGTCTCGTTCAAGGAGCTGGTGACGATGATGGTGGATTCCGATGTGAACAGGCTGAAGAACAAATAAGCCTTTATGATGCCGTTGGTGAATTATTTTCAAAATAAGATCTCGGCTGCTCCAAAATGGGTACGATTCTTTTGGAGTGCCGAGTTCATTGCGATTGCTGGGGTTTTGGTCTATTTATTTCAGGCAGTTGGGTATGCGCACACTACGGTTTCAGATTTGGATGAGGGTGCGTATTTGCTCAAGGGATGGTTGTTTGCCACAGGGGAGTATCGCCCGTTTGATCCTGGGATATCTACTAATAAATCTCCGCTGGCATTTCTACTTCCCGGGTATGTTCAACTTTTTTTTGGTCCAGGTCTTCGTTCGGGACGTTACTTTGCCATAGTTCTGGGGGTATTGGCTTTGGTTGGTGTCTGGTGGACGGCGCGGCGGCTGAGCAGTAACTGGCTGGCTGCAGGGGCGGTTTGGGTTTTGGCATTAAGTTCCCCTATTATCAAAGTTTATAGCATGGGTGTTACACAGGTCATGATCGCATTCATGCTGGCCTGGACTTTGGCTTTCCTGCTGGGAGAGGAGCGGCCTTGGTGGCAATTGATGCTAAGCGGCATTTTGGCTGGGACCATGATGATGGTCAGGCAAAATATGATGCCTGTCTTGCCATTTCTCGCATTATATGCTTTTGTGCAGCATCGTTGGCGTGGATTTTGGTACGTGCTGCCCGGGTTTGCAGTGACGGCTTGGCTGTTTTATATGTATTGGCCTGATATCCTGCAATTATGGGATTGGGTGCCTTTGATCACAATCCCATCCGAATATCTTTATCAAGGCGGCGGATCATCTATTTGGAAGCCTGATATTTCCATTCTTTCCCGAATATCGTCTGTATTCCAATCGGTTCGTGTCCATTTTTTTGCGTTCTTTGGAAGCCTAATGTTCTTTTTTTTGTGGCAGGGACGCAGGAAATGGGAATCGGATACAAAATTTCTGGCCGCGATCACGCTCTTTGTCCTATTCGGCGGGCTGTTGTTTATGCATGCCATGGCCGCCATTGGCAAGGATTATTGCGTATTTTGCTTGATGAACTACATTGCTTTTTTCAATACTGCAGGGATTTTGCTCGTAGTTATCTCGGCACCTTATTGGAAATTGCAAATGCCGCGAATTGCCCAAACCTTGGTGGTCGGATTGAGTTTGGTAATCTTTACAGGTATGGGCTTTTCTGCATTTGAGGATATTGGAAGTTTTGCGCTGAACCTCCCAGCGTTCAGAATTCGAGAGCAGCAGATACTTCCCAGTTTGATCTCGTGGCGGGATGTTTTCATCTATGGGTTTGACTTAAGCCTCAATAATGCCAGAAAAGTCGCCTCGACCTTGGTCGGGATGGCAGCAGGAGTGGGCATTACGGCTGCAATCTATTGGGTATGGCGTCGTCAGACATGGCATTGGGTCCGTATCACAAGTTTTGGAACCTTTTTTGTTTCCGTTTTACTTATCATTGGCGGGGCGGCATCTCCTCTGCTGGGCGGGTCATATACGAACCGTGATTGTGATATGGATGTGATCGCGTCCAATGAATTGATAGCGGACCATTTACAGGGTATTATTCCTGCTGGCAGTTCAATTTATTGGGATGGCGGGTTGTCCGCGATTCCGCTGGTGTATCTCTCTGACACGATCATTTACCCCGCGCAGATCAACAGTGCCTATTCCTTCCAGAAGGGCGGAGATACACAGGAAGCCCAACGCTTTGGTTTGTGGAACGAGGAACTGCGTACTGAATGGAAGGAAACTTCCGATTTTATAATCGTGGAAGAAGCGCGTTATCAAAACTGGCAGCAATATCTCACTCCGGCGGAATTCGATGAATACCTTCCAACGCCGGTGGGGACCTCTTGTGTTGAAGAAACTCGTTTGAGAATTTTTAAGAGAAAATAATCATGGACCTTTCCCTTGTCATTCCCGTTTATAACGAGCAGGAAAATCTCCCGCTCCTCTTTGAAGCCGTCTATAAGACCATGAATCCTCTCGGCAAAACCTGGGAGGCGATTCTAGTGGATGATGGCAGCCGCGACGAAAGTCTCTCTGTCCTTATGGAGTATGCTGCGAAGGATCAAGAGCATATCCGTGTGGTGTCATTCCGCCGAAACTTTGGGCAGACAGCTGCTATTGCAGCCGGGTTGGATTATTCGAGCGGTGAGATCATCGTATTGCTCGATGCCGACCTGCAAAATGACCCTGCGGATATTCCCATGATGCTGGCAAAGCTGGATGAAGGCTATGATCTTGTCAGCGGCTGGCGTAAAAACCGCAAAGACAATGCCGTTACGCGCAATTTCCCGTCCATGGTTGCGAACCGCGTCATCTCACAGGTGACAGGGGTTCACCTGCATGATTATGGCTGCACGCTTAAAGCCTATCGCCGTGATGTGTTGGAAGGGTTTCGTCTCTATGGTGAAATGCACCGTTTTATCCCTGTGTATGCCAGTTCGGTTGGCGCGAAGATCACCGAGGTTGTTGTCAACCACCACCCCCGCAAATTTGGAAAGACCAAGTATGGGCTGGAGCGAACCGCGAAAGTCATCCTCGATCTATTTACTGTGAAATTTCTGGTCAGTTATTCCTCGAAGCCGATCTATCTTTTTGGCGGCACAGGTGGATTGTTGATGATCATCAGCGCATTCATCATGGCATACCTGTTCTTTCGGCGTATCTTCTTCCTTGTAGGTGTGACAGGTTCGCCGCTCTTTCAGACGAGTGTCATGTTCTTTATCCTCGGGTTTCAATCCATATTGATGGGGTTGATCGCGGAACTGTTGTTGCGCACTTATCATGAATCGCAGCACAAGCCCACCTACACGGTTCGCAAGGTGATCAATATGGAATCGAAGTATGATTGACTGGATGCGTAAAAACCGCCAGATCATTGCTCGTGTGATCGGCAGTATTCTGGCGTTGGTGCTTCTGGTGATTTTGATCGAAGAGGAGGGGGATGGCGAGCTTTTCTCTGCAGTGCGGCGGGTTTCCATTGGGTATTTTCTTGCTGCTGTGGCGGTCTTATTCATCTCGCGTTTTTTTTCAGCAGCACGCTGGCACATCCTGCTTAAATCTGGCGGGGTGGAAATTCCCTTCACCCGTTCTGCCATGTTGACGTTCACTGGTAATTTTTCCTCCAACTTTTTGCCGACCACCATCGGCGGGGATGTGGTACGGCTGACAGGCACGATGCAGTTTGGATATGACCGCGCGGTCTGTCTCGCCTCTCTCGTGGTGGATCGTTTGATCGGCATGGCAGGCATGACTCTGGCTCTGCCATTGGGACTGATCCCCGTGCTTTCACTCGACCCTGCGATGCTGCGCTCTGCTGTCGTTTTTTGTTTTTTCAAAAAAGGTATCGATTTTTTCAACCGCACTCTGGCTTCCTTTTCAATTTGGTTGAAGAAACCGCTGGCATTGTTTGGGTCACTGCTGGCGACCTTGGGTAATATGCTTTTTATTTACCTTGCGATCTATCTTTTGCTGCTGGGTATTGACCATCAGGTCGATTATTGGCTGGTGGCAGGGTTGTACACGCTTACTTATTTCGTTACCCTGATTCCCATTTCCATTAACGGAATGGGCGTGCAGGAACTTTCCATGACCTTTTTGCTCACTCAGATTGGCGGGCTGAGTTCTTCGGAAAGCGCCACCATTGCACTGCTTACCCGCGTCATTTTCATTCTGACCAGTTTGCCGGGCGCATTCTCGCTCCCGACCATTTTGGCTGCGATGAATGAAAATACGGCAGTTGATTCTGAAAAAGGAAATTGATCGCATGGAATTCG
Organism: Chloroflexota bacterium; assembly: GCA_016875755.1. Classification (GTDB taxonomy): domain Bacteria; phylum Chloroflexota; class Anaerolineae; order Anaerolineales; family Villigracilaceae; genus Villigracilis. The sequence continues at coordinate 210 of VGOX01000111.1, read as the reverse complement.
TTTCCTCCAAAAAATTCCTGCAAATCTGGCTGGTTGCGCTGGTCGTTGCCAGTGTTCTTGCGATTCCCCAAACCGTTCAGCGGGCGGCGGATTTGGAGATCGTTCTGTTGCGCTCCAAATGGCTTGGACTTGTGATCCTATTTGGGTTGACCGCTCTCTTTGGTATGTGGATGTTCTTCTCCTCATGGCTGGACCGTGTCGTTCATTGGG
>VGOX01000110.1 GCA_016875755.1 Chloroflexota bacterium | reverse complement strand
AGGTGGAAGGCCGGCCCTTCACCGTTTCGTTTGTGGAGTGGCTGCGCGGGCCACTGGGTATCGCGGAATATTTATTTGGAATGCAGGAATTTTTGGTGGCGCTCGCGGAAAATCCTGCCGGCGCATCCCTTTTGTTGGAGCATGTTACCGAAGCCCGCCTGGAGTGGGAGAACCATCGAGCGCTTTACCTGGGCGAGGAACCTCCATTAACCGCAGCATTGTTCAATGACGATGTCAACACGCCGACCATCTCTCCGCGCATTTATCGCGACCAGGTGCTTCCGCGCGAACAGCGAATCGTGGCCGCCCATGGTGGGCTGCATTATTTCCATTCTTGCGGCAATACCACCAAAATGCTCCCGCACATCGCCAGCCTGTGCCCGGAATTGTTCCATGTCGGCCCGTGGACAGATGCCCAGCAGGCAGCGCAAATCATGTCGCCCCTTGGCTCTGCCCTAGAAGTATGTGTCCATGCCGTGGACGATGTTTTCGAAGCCACACCAGAAACGATGGAAAAACGGATCCGAGACCGCATCAGCACGGCCGTGGCTGGCGGCGCTCAAGCCATGTGCCTGGAAGCCGCCGCTCTGGATCGGATGCATGGCGCTGCAATCGATCTGGCTGCCGTGCAGAACTGGGTCAAGGTTGCTCGCCGTGTACTCCCCGACCTGGTAAATTCTCTCAACCGGTAACCCATTGGAAAAACTAAATCCCAAACAGGAAAATCATATGAATGAAAAACTTTCAGCACTCTACAATGCCATCCTTGAAGGCAGTGTTCCTGGCGCAAGAGACGGGGTTCAGACCGCTCTGGATGCCGGACACGAACCCGGATCCATTCTGACCGAAGGCATGATCGCTGCTATGAAGGAAGTTGGCAGACTCTTTGAAGAAGGTGAGATTTTTGTGCCGGATATGCTCATCGCAGCGCGGGCCATGCAAGCCGGACTGAGCCTGTTGAAGCCACACCTGGTGAGCAGTAACGTTAAATCTGCAGGAAAAGTCGCCATCGGAACGGTCAAGGGCGATTTGCACGACATTGGCAAAAACTTGGTAGCCCTCATGCTGGAAGGCGCTGGCTTTGAAATCCTCGACCTTGGTGTGGATGTGCCTCCGGAGAAATTCGTCGAATCCATCACCACCAGTGGCGCGAATATTGTTGCCCTATCCGCACTGCTCACCACCACCATGCCGAGCATGAAAACCACCATCGACGCCGTTCAGCAGGCTGGCCTGCGAGACAAGGTCAAGATAATTATTGGTGGCGCGCCGGTCACCCAGGCTTATGCCGATCAGATTGGCGCAGATGGATTTTCCTCCGATGCCAGCCGGGCAGTAAGCCTTGTGACAACTCTTCTCAAGTAGCTGAGGATTCTTTATACACTTGGTAGAAGTACTATCCCCAGAACCGTGTGTGCACAGGTATAAGTTCCAGCCGATACAGTTTGTTGACAGTCTATGAGACTGTTCATCGCAACTGTTATGGAACCAGAGTGAAAGAACAACACATTCACGCCCCATTCGATGCTTCGCCGACAACCTTCAGGTCTGGGTCGAGCAAAAGGAACAGCCTCAACCCCTGACGGACTATGCTGTGGTCGTCTACCAGTAAGATGCGAATGGTCATGGGCGGATTATATGGATGCGATAGCGATGTGTCAATTGCCTCACGCCCCTGCTATAAGATTCATCTGGCTCATATACAGTAAGATGTCGCCAACTGCATCAAACTCTGACATTTGTCCTGCAACCCTTAAATCTTGTGATCCATACAAATCAAAAACGGCGGAGAATTCTCTCCGCCGCCTACGTTGCCGCCTACGCTCGCTTTCTAAATTTATAACCATATACATGATATGTACCCCGCTGTGCTTATCTATGTAGCGCTGTGACATACTTTTGGCGGTGTTTGTCTGTTTATTCACCAAATTATTCAGGGTAACCTAAGTTGCCTGACAGAAAGACCAGCGGCATGAAAGAAACCGAGGATCAAGTCAGGTCTGCGGCGCAGACGTGCAAAGCCAAGGTTAAGTAAGGCACGAATATCCTCTTTTGTTTTTGGACAGGCGTTCTTGAGATGTTGCTTGACGTTGCCATGACAATATTCTTCCGGGTTGAGTTGTGGAGCATAGGCAGGTAATTCTTCAATAACAATTTCAGGGTGTTGTTGCAAATAGGCTTGGACAACTTTACTCTTGTGTATTCTGGCTCGATCCCAAATCAAGATGATCTTCCTACCGGGTAGTTGAGATCGCATATGTTCCAAAGCTACAATCAAAGTTTTGCTATTCACTGAACCTGCAAAATGTTTTTTGCAAATTTTGCCCGAGAGTGTCAAAGCCACAGCTGTTGAGATGGCGCGCCGTTCCTTTGTCACTCTTCGAAGGACTGGGCGTTTTCCGATGGGTGCCCAGGTTGTTGCCAAACTCTCCTGAAAGGAGTAACCAAATTCATCCCAAAATACGACTTCTGCGTCGAGCCGCTGCGACTTTTTTTATCCTTGCCCAATCCTTTTCCAGCCAAGCCTGTACCAGTTCCTTTTCCTGTTCGATTGCTTGAGACATTGGTTTTTGTGGGCTAAATCCTAACTGCCGCAATAATCGGCTGAGGTATTTGGGATGGTAACTGGTCTCGAATTTCTCCCGGATCATTTGGTGGACTTGTTCCAGCGTCCAGCGGTCAGTTGGAAACCCATGTCGCAATGCGCCTTGCTTCAGGATTTTCTTGAGGCGCTGTTTCTGTTCTTGACCAAGTTTCGCATCAACACCTCTTGCCTTTTTGCTTTTGAGTCCTTTTAGGCCCTTCTTTGCGACTACCTTTGCCCAATCGCTGACTGTCGCACGACTGACACCCAATTGGCGGGCAATCTCGGCTTGGCTTAGGGTACCGGCTTTCAGCAATCGTCCGCCTTCCAGTCGCCTTTCTTCTTTTTGTTCTTGTGTTAGTTGGGATGGCTTCCATTTCATCCTGCTATTGTAAGGCTATCTTCGTTACCCTGAATAGTTTCTATTGTTTGTACTCCATTTGACTTCAACCCTACACACTGAGCGATAGCTCACTGTAAATGGAATCTCCTGAACATCCACACGCCAATGACAAAATAGATCACCGAAAGAATCGCCAGCGCGGACAACTCGAATGTGACATCGCCCAATCCCGCGCCGAGGCTCAGGATTTTGTTCAGCGCGACAACCGCGTGCGTGGGCGGAAGGATGTCGTACAGTCCGATCTCGCGCCCGCCGAGGGAGAAGAGAATAATCTTCGGCAGGGGATAGATGACGCCTGAAAAGAACATCATCATCGCCATCGGAAAGTTGGCGACGATGAACGCCTGCGAAACGGTGCGCGTAAAACTGGCGACGACCATGCCCAGCCCGATGACCGAGAGACAAGTCACCGCGCCGACGAGGAGCGCCGCCCACACCGATCCCTGGCTACGGAATCCAACCGCGATGGCGCACACGAATGCCAATGCGAACGCGGCTGTCCCGACCAGAACCAACGCGGCTGTGACCCCGCCGAGGTAATCGAGCGAATTGATTGGAGTCAGTTGTAGGCGGCGGAGAGTTCCTGTTTCGATTTCGCGCGCCACTGTCATCGCGGCGAGAAAGATGAGCAGGATGACGGCGAAGATGAGTGTACCTGGCACGTAAGTCTCGAACTCGGTGCGAGCCGCGGATGCGCCCAGCGGTTTCTCGACATAGCCGATGAGCGGTTGCTGTCCTGTCGCCTTCATGATGTAACCGTCAATGGCGGTGAGACTCAAATTCACGCCGACCATGTAATATGGATTGGACACATCGCCGCCGAACGTGATTTGCGTCGTCACCGAACGGTCGCCGCTTTGCTGGCGTGCGAGCGTCTCTGAAAAATTTTCGGGGATGAGGATGAAGGCTGCGGCACCGCGGTCGCGAAGTATCGGTTCGGCTTCGGCGAGGGACGCTACGGCGCGCGTTTTGAGCAGCGGTTGACCGTCAGCGTAGGTGACGCTCATGAGAGCCGCGACCGCCTCGGGTCCCGCGTGAAGCGTGGTTCCGTCCGTGAGTTGAAATCCCGTGTCGTTATTGATCGTCAAGATGGTGTACGTCGTCGAGCCACCCGCGGTGATCAGATAATAGAGCAAAACGAAGAACGGCGCGAAGGCGAGGGTCAAGCCAAGCATCCAGGCTTCGCGCGACATCTCGCGCAGGGTCTTGCGAAAAACGGTGATGGCTCTCATTCGCGCAGTCTCCTTCCTGTGAGTGAAATGAAAACATCTTCAAGTGAGTTGGCGCGCAGGCGCACTTCGCCAGGCTGGACATCCACCGAACGGAGCGCGTCGAGGATGGCGGGCAGGAGTTCGACCGCGCCGCGCGCGCGGATGACGAGCGTGTGATTCGTGGACGACACCTGCGGCGCGATTTTTTCTACGACTTCAAGAGCGCTTCGGACTCCGCCTTCGCCTGTTTCTATTTCGAGGACATCTCCCTCGCCGACGGTTCGTTTGAGCGCCTCGGGCGTATCGAGTGTGAGCAGTTTGCCGTGGTCAATGATGGCGACGCGATCCGCCATGCGCTCGGCCTCGTCCATGTTGTGCGTGGTGAGGATGATGGTCTTGCGCCGCGCCAGCGACTTGACATATTCGCGCACCAGCACGCGGCTCTGCGGATCGAGTCCCGCTTCGGGTTCGTCCAGCACCAAAATTTCGGGATCGTGAACAAGCGCCATCGCGAGGTTCAATCGTCGCTGCATTCCGCCCGAAAGTGTGCGGGCGCGCTGGTCGCGTTTTTCGGTGAGGTCGAGGTCGTTCAAAAGGTGCTCGCCGCGTTGCCGCGCGACCTTTTGTTTTATCCCATACATCTCGCCGATGAAAACCATCTGCTCGAGGCAGGTCAACTGCCCCCACAAGACGATGTTCTGCGGGCAGACGCCAACACGCCTGCGAACTTCTGCATCGCCATTTGCAATCGGCTTTCCTCGAATCGTCACGTGACCAGAATCGGGGCGGAGCAATCCGCACATCATGCTGATCGAGGTAGTCTTGCCCGCGCCGTTGGGTCCGAGCAAGCCGAAGACTTCGCCCTCGTTAACTTCCAGCGAGAGGTCCGCGACGGCGGTCAACGTGCCGTAGCGTTTAGTGAGGGAATGGGTTTGAAGGACAACGGTCATATCACCTTTTGCTTTTGATGGTTAAGCCACCAACCTGTGAGTGGATGCATCAACCACGGCAGAATGTAATAAACGGTCAGATACCAATAATCCCGAAGAAAAGCGATGCCGTGCCGAAGATAAATTCCGCAATAAAGATAATCGTAAAAAAAGAGGGGAACAACCAAGTAAAACGAAAACCACAACGAACTGGCGATTTGATTTCGGCTTCTTCTGATGCTTCGATAACCAATATACCAAAGTGGCGGCAGGACGGCAATATCGAAAACGATCATGGCTTTCGTGGAGTATTGCTGGTAATAATCGGGAAGTCCTGCAATCCAAAACAGAAGCCATGCAATGGTGACGACGGCGAGCAAGTGTAAATGCTTACGGAGAGTCATGCTATTCCATTTGATGACGGCTCCATGTGCCGCGCGTCATTTCGCCAATGAGCACAGGTTCCATCCGTGAGAACTTAACATCGCGCACCTTGCTCATTTTTTTCCATAACATTGCATGACCTTTGGTGAAACTTACTTTCCTTACCCGGCGTTGTAACAGCGCAATTTCCTTGTCTGTCGCTTCTCGAACTTCCCCAACAACTCCGTATAAGCGGACTGCTGGCGGTTCAGAAAACCGTCCACGAATAAGGGATTTCAACCAAAACCACGGACTGCTATTTACCGCCAGCACACAGACTTGCTTATTCTTTGCGAGATTGCGTGTCAGTTGCCGGGGATACTCTTCGAAATACATGCCCTGTCCCACGTCGCCTAAAATCAGGGAGCCGATTGGCGTTACATGAGGTTCTCCCTGTTCGCTGACAGTCGCAATTGCATAATGAAACGACGAACGAAACGACTGTTTGAAAAGCCGTTTGATATTTCCCCAATTTTCATTGAGTTCCATCTTTTAACATCCTTTCGGAGACGATTTTGTCGTCCAATAATTGATAACGAATGCCGCGGCGAGAAGCAGAATCGAATTCGCCACGAAGAAATACCCATCCATTGGAACCAGTACGCCGATCAAGTTGTATGCCCAGTGGATGACAATCATCAAAGGAATATTGCCCTGCGTTGCGTTGTAGATGGATGTCATGAACAGCACCAGAGATATGTTGCCCAACATGAAGAGGGGAAAGATAAGTCCGCTTTGACTCAGTGTGGAGATATAAAACGCAGGCAGATGCCAGACGCTCCAGATCACGCCGAGAACGACTCCAGACCAATATGGAGAGAAATGCTGTTGCAAGCGGGGCAGGGCAAAGCCGCGCCAGCCGCCTTCCTCCCCGAATGGACCGGGATCATAGAGAGGCCAGTACAATGCGAAGGGCAGGAAAGAAATCCACGAGAAGGGCAGGCTTGGTACGGGCAATCCCAAAGACTGTTCGATGAAGCGCAGAATGAATCCATAGCCGAGAATCCCGCCAAAGAGAATCAAGTACCAGCGCAATTTCGTGAATTCCAGATATCTTCCTGCAAAATTCAAAATACCCGATTTCCCATCCGTAACCAAAATGACCAGGAACGCGGCAAGTGTGGGTGCGCTGGCGGCAAGACGGAATAAGGGGTGATAGGCATCGGCTTCTTTGCGCGTCAATGCGATCATGGCATTGGGAGCGAGAAAGGAGAGTCCCGCGATGCCCCAGGTGATGGCAAAGGTAAGCAGGAAGAAACTGAGCAGGGAATGTTTCTTGATCATGAGCAAATAGCGGTCAATATGAATCTTTCTTCGGTAACAGTCGTAATCACCTGTCTTTCAATCCTAGGTGAGTGAATAACAGACCGGCGAGTATGTTGTAGAAAGTCACGAATTTTCCGAAGAGTTCGCCTCCCTCTGTGTCTATAATAGTGAGACCACTGCCCCCAATAGTTTAGTGAGCAGGGCGAAGGAGAAACGACATGACAACAGAGGAAGAGCAAGGCAAAACAGAGGTGGTCGCCAAAGCGAAGCGGCGCCAGCACCCGGCAGAATATAAGTTGCGGATTCTGCGTGAACTGGAAACAT
>VGOX01000109.1 GCA_016875755.1 Chloroflexota bacterium | reverse complement strand
CAAGGTCTTCCTTGACCGCAGCCAAGTCAAGCTTCTTAAATTCTTCGGCGTAGTTGAAACCAGGCCCCATCGGGTTGGAAGCCGGCGCGTGCTGGTGCAAAATATTCAGATTCAGTTGATTGGGCCACCATTCGCGGTTGGATGTTCCCCGGCTGGCAGAGGTCATGCCAGCGTGTCCGGTAACAGGACATTTGCTTTCTTCGCTCATTGTTATTCTCCTTATAGTCATTTGCGGATTCAATTCAAAAAACGCAACACGTTTCATTTATTCTTTAATGATTGTACAACCCCGAGCTATAGATGTAAAATATAGAATACCTATACTTACCATAGTCTGTGACTATACCCAGCTTGGGCATTATATACTTGGAAAATCTCATGGAAATCCACCAACTCACCTATTTTGTCGCCGTAGCGGAAACAGGCAATTTCAGCCGCGCCGCAGAACGCTGCAACGTCGCCCAGCCTTCCCTTAGCCAGCAGATCATGAAACTGGAACAGGAGTTGGGCGAAACCCTCTTTGAACGGCTGCCCCGCAAAGTAGTACTTACCGACGCGGGCAGGGTCTTACTGCCAAAAGCGTTGAGCATTCTGGGGGAACTTCAAGATATCAAACACACGCTCACACAAAACATAGATAACGGGTACGGCTCACTGCATGTCGGCTTCATTCCCACCATTGCTCCGTTTGTCCTGCCGCAGGTGATTCAACGCTTCGGCAGAGAATACCCCAATGCCAGCCTCACCGTGCAGGAAGACCTTACCGAAACACTGGTGCGCAATCTTGTAGATGGCACATTGGATGTCGGCATCACCAGCATGCCCATCGCGCATAAATTAATCCGCACGCAGGAACTACACATTGAACCCCTGCTGGTCGCTTCATCAAAAAAACACAATATCATCAACCGCGCATCCATCCGCGTAAAAGAATTGGATGATCTCCCATTTATCGCCCTCAGCGAAATGCACTGTCTTGGCGAACAGATCCAATCTTTCTGCCTGCAACAACAAGTGGATCTAAAAGTAGTCTGCGATACATCTCAATTAACTACGGTGCAAAATTGCGTTGCTCTCGGGTTGGGAGTTTCGCTTGTCCCGCGCGCGCTGGCGCTCAGCGATACGTCCAAAAGCATCACCTATCGTCCGCTCAGTGATACCACGCCGCAAAGAAAAATCGCCGCAGCAACCCATGCGGAAAGAACCCCATCGTTCCTTGCCAAAAAATTTATTGAGATCGTGCGCGAAGAATACCCGTCGTAACGGTTATCCCCAATGTCTCGCGCCTGCCAAAAATGACTTTCCACTCATGGGCTTTTTGCCCGGTGGCTGCACTTCATCGAGGATGAGAACCCCGCCTCCTGTCGCAACGGCGGGTTGGTTCTGCGCAATCAGCCTCTCCCCCGCTGACGCATTCCCCGCCTCCACATGCGCATGGTGAATCTTGAGAACTGCTCCATCTAGCTCCATGAACGCGCCCGGCCACGGGTTCATTGCCCTCACGCGGCGTTCCAATTCCACGGCAGGTTTGGTGAAATCGAGCAAGCCATCTTCTTTTTTGAGCATCGGCGCGTAGGTTGCGCCTTCTTCAGGCTGGGGCTGCGGTGTAATCTTGCCGCCGATGTAATCGGGCAGGGTTTCGAGGAGCAGGTCCGCTCCCAGTATGGATAATGATTGGAAGACCGAACCAGCCGTATCGTCAGGTTTGATGCGGATGGATTTCTTCGAAAGCATGGGACCGGTATCCAATCCCACATCCATTTTCATGATGGTCACGCCCGTCTCTTCATCCCCTGCAAGAATGGCGGCATTGATGGGCGCTGCACCACGCCAACGCGGAAGCAACGAAGCGTGGACGTTGACACATCCATATTTTGGCAAGTTGAGCACATCAGGTTTGAGAATTTGACCAAACGCCGCAACGACGATGAGATCGGGCTTCCATGCCTGCAATTGCGACATGGCTTCAGGCTCGCGCAGTTTTTGCGGTTGGATGACGGGAATGCTCAATTCAAGCGCAAGTGTTTTAACGGGCGGCGCTTTGAGTTCGCGCTCGCGCCCGGAGGCACGGTCTGGCTGGGTAATAACGCCCACAACTTCGTATTTCGCAGCAAGGGCGGAAAGGCTTGGCAGCGCAAAGTTTGGCGACCCCATGAAGATAATTCGAATGGACATGGGGCAATTTTAACATACAGTACCATTGGGTGAATTAGGCTGGTTGCATGATAGGGGGATTAGCTGTAAAATACTTCAAATCCAAACCAACTTATTCGGAGGAATAAACCATGTCTCAAGCACCAATGTCTGATGTTTCTCAGGACGACAAACTGTGGGCAATGTTAGGTTATATCGTCCCGCTGATCGCTATCGTTGCACTTTTCATGGAAGATAAAAAGAACCGCCCTTATGTTAAGTTCAATGCTGTGCAATCCATTGTTGCAACCATAGCTCTGACAATCCTATCCACGGTTACACTTGGCTGTGGCAGCATCCTTTTCATCGTCATGCTTTGGTGGGCCTATCAGGCGTACCAGGGTCAGGATGTCCGCATCCCAATGATCAGCGATTTCATCCGCAATCAGGGTTGGGCATAACCTGCAATCGTTCGAATAAAAAGACCCGCAGTGTGAACTGCGGGTCTTTTTATTAATTATGTTACGGAATACTGCCTGCAATATCCGAGCCAAGCCTGATCTCAACATCCACTGTTGAGTTGGGGTCAGGTTGGAAGCGAATCTGCCTGTCTGCGATTCCGAAGGTGCTTTGCAGCCAACGGATGGTGTAAACATCTGGTCCATACAAGATCACCACGGTGGAGCTATACGCCTCCGGAGACTGGGCAACTTCGGTGATATTCATGCCATAGGATTGGAAGACCGCACCTGCACGCTGATCGAGGCCCGAGTAGGTTCCGTCCATGATACGGACGCGGGAGGCTTCCTCTCGCATCAGGGTTGCGGCATCACCCTGGGCAATGGGGCTAAGCGCCCCACCGACTGTAAATATTTCGTCACGCAGAATTCGGATCTGTTCGGTGATGGGCTTCAGAACGCTGGCGTCCTCTCCACCGAGAGTTGTATTGTCAAAGACGGCCATACCCAACTGGGGATCGATCACTCCCGTCTTTATATTCTCCCGTGGAATATCCATGCCGAGAACGCCGAGTTTGATCGCATCATCAAAGGTTAGGTTGGTTTTAATGCCCCAACTCAGGCGCTTATACAACGCTGTAGAACTTTGAATAAATTTCGGGAAGTTTTCAGGGGTAAAGATGATCTTCTGAAGTGCAAAAATCACTTCCTGTTGGCGGCGTGCACGGTCGGCATCGCCTCCGGATGTCTTGCGGTTGCGGGCATACGCGAGGACTTTCCAACCGTCGCACAGGTCGCGGTATCCGCCTGTGGTGAGTTTTACCTTATCGAGACCTGGCCCAATGGGATCAAGAATCATTTTTTCGGTTGGGTACACTTGCAAACAACCGCCGATCTTGATGATCTCATCCACCATGGTCTCAAAAACGACAAAGTCAACCTGTACATAGTAATCCACAGGCACACCAATAAATTGGGAGACCGTCTGCATGGCAAGCCCGGGTCCACCACCAGGCAATTGCGCACCCTCGCCGCTGGGATAGGCGGTATTGATCCTGCTATACCCAAAGCCAGGAACATTCACCCACATATCACGCGGAATGGACAACATACCGCCAGTCTTGGTAATGGGGTCAATGGTAAAGAGAATCATCGAGTCTGTGCGCGGCGGGCCGTTGTTTTCTTCGAGGTCGCGGGCGTCCATACCCATAAAGAGGATATTGATGCGGCTGGCACCATCCCACGCGGGTGGTAAACTCCCAGCCACGGGCAATGATGGCGTCGGTGGAAGGCTTGTAATGGGGTTCCCCTGTTCGTCAACGGTAAATTCAGCGCCTTCGGCTACCTCCCCACAACTCGCGGGCGGGATGCCAGGCAGACCGGTCAAGGTCCAGCATTGGGTGAGATTGCTGATGAAAATAAACGCAGTCACACTCAAGGCCAGGGTGATACCCCAAAAGATGATCTGCCCGACCGTCGGACGTCCAATTTTTACATTTTTCAGAAATTCAAATTTACTCATTTTTTTTCAAAAACCTCAGGGCTTAATATATACCATATCCAGCCCAAGTCGTTCTAAGCCCTGCTGCGCCCAGTATTGCAGCAAGGCAGATTCGTTATCGTTAAGACATTTCATCATCACAGGAATGGCACGGTGATCACGGATCTCGGAAAGGGCGCGCAATGCCAAAATACGGACATTGGCGGGCGCTTCCTGCATGACCTCGAGCAGGCTCGGCACTGCGGAGCCTGCGACTCGCACCAAGGCATTGCCTGCCAACCCTGCTGTGAGCGGGTCTTCGTCTGCGAGGGTGCGGATGAGAGCGGGAATGGCTTCTTCGCCCGGGTGACTGCACAATGCCAACGCGGCAGCGGCTCGTACTTCAGGGGCGGAGTCGCTGAGGTGGGCAATCAAGTCTTCGGTCCGTGTGTGAGGCGAGGCGGCAAGGGCACATACCCCCCACCAGCGGATGTCAGGATCATCCGAGCGGGTTAATTCCACGAGAGGTGGAATCGCCGCTTCCCCCAATTTCACCAGCGCGGGGATGGCTCGTTCTGCGCGTGAATCATCCCCGCTGGTTAGATCAGCGAGCAGGTCTTCCATTTTTATTTTGCAGGCGGCGGCACGGGCAGGGCATCCTGCGCGGTGTTCACCCACTTGTCGCCTTCGTCGATCAGCATCACAGGGATGTCGTCCACAATGGGATATTTGCGTCCACAATCCTGGCAGATGAGCCAGGCATCTTCATAGAGGGTAAGCATGCCGTCCTTTTCGCGCACGCAATTGGGGCAGCGGAGTATTTCAAGTAGTTCAGAACTGACCATGTTGTCTCCTTATTTTTTCAGGCAGGGATTGTACCATTGAACGCAATCGCGGATTTTTTCTACGAATCGAGCGGAGCGCACATTTGATTCTTCTTTGCGAGCCTTCGCGGGTCTTCGGTGCCTGGTCCATACTGACAGACAGCGCTCCACGGCTGGTAATACGTGCGGAATTCGTCTGAGAAATAGATCTGTCCGTTGCGCCACACGGAGCGGCTGACGGAAACATCCGCGCCTTCAGCGGAATAATCCACCTGTTCGAGTTCGCCTTCCTTCAATTCGGGGTTTTCCTCGAATACGGTCGGCTTGGGAGGAACTGTATTGTATGGGCCTGTCGTATCCCACGTGACACTGCGTCCATCAGAGGTGGAATAAAATTTCCATGTAATCGTGCGGGCCTGGACGTTGACATAGGTTTCCATCAGCAGCCAGTACGGCGTGTCGTTTTGGAATTTGAAATCAACCAGCGGGAAGAAAACGGCCGCGTCCAGCCCTGCAAGGCGGGCATCTTTTGCGCCGCTGCGATCCATTTCGTAGTACGTGACTCGATACGAATGAGAATAGCGCTCGACGACGGGGAATCCGCCAAAGAAGACAGTACGGAAAAGGGTGGTACTGACCTGACAAACGCCTCCGCCTACCCCTTTGATGGTTCGCCCACCATAGATGATCAACGCCTCAGCAAACCCGTTCTCGAGGCTGATGTCGCTGAGAATGTTTGCCATCGAGAATATCTCGCCGGGAGCAACAAGTACGCCGTGAAATTGATCTGCGGCAGCAACAATATTTTGAATGCGGGAAGCACTCGAACCGTAGAAATACGTCGTCTGTTCGGAGATCAATTGAGTAACCCCCAATTGTGTTCCTGTGGCAGTATCCACAACAACGGGCTGCTGTTCAGAAACCGCCAAACTGACCGTATGTTCACCGCGCAAAAGAGTGTCGTTGATGGTCACAATACTGGCTTCCACATCCATCACACGCCCAATGCTTGACGCAGCAATCGGCTCGATCTGCCCTGTTTCATCGTTGAATACGAAGCGGGCATTTTGCGGGTTGCGGTCTACCACAACTTTGAGGTCATTCAAAGTGCGGCGCAAGGCGTTAGGGTCCAACCCGACGCGCATTTCAGCCGTATTGCCATTCTCCACCACTTCCACAGAGAGCATGTTGGCGAGAACGGGAATGTCATATACCCACGGACCAGGGTCGCCTTCGCGAGAATTCGGGATGGTGATGGTCAGCGGCTGGCTGAGGATACGACGGGCAGCTTCCGCCTGTGAGGAGACATCCATCAACCGCGGAGAGGTTTCTTGAATCACGAGCGGCACTTCCCCATCGCGGAAGGTTTGCAATTGCGCTCCAAGATAGATCAGGGTTGCGTCAAGATTGAGCGCACGTCCCAAACGACCAGGCTCAGACACCACATTCGTGCCTTCAACGCGCAAGCTGGCTTCCACAACGGATTGATTCACTTGTGTGGTAATATTTTGTAAATAGTTATATGCGACCCGCTGGTCAAATAGAACGACGGGGGAGACATCTGCCCCCAACCCACGTGCGCTGATCTGCCCGGAGAGCGCGCCGAACAAGCCGCCTTTGCGTCCGTGATTGTAGGCGGCAAGCGCACTGGCAGTCGGGTCAAAGACCATGCCTAATTCCGCAGGTGAGGCGAGCCAGACCCGTTCACCGTCACGAAAGAGGACTTTGCCCGTGATCGGGAAGGAAAGTGTCTGGCTAAGTTTCACCGCGGCATCATTTGGGGAAAGTCCGGAAAGGTCTACGCCTGCGACAGAGACGCCGGGGAAGATGCGCCCTGCATAGGCTAGCTGGTATCCAAGCATCCAGATGATGATGACGGCAAAGAACAGGATCGTCCCGCCGAGCAGGGCGGCAAATGCCTGTTTTACTGGACTACGGCGAAATTCGAGTGAGTTCATCATAAAAAGGATTATAACGAAAAAATGAATTATGCTTGTGTGTTTTTTATAAAATAAAAGGGAACCACCCAGGCAAAAATTTATTATGGCTCTTTGGGATTTCGCGTGGCGGTGCCATATATGGTGGTGCGGAATGTGTCAATGATTTGAGACACCGAAATTGATAATTTAGTCACTCGAAAATGGGAGCGACTTGTTGTGGAAAAAATTCGTGTACAATGGGCATTGCCCCAAACGAAACGGGAACGGCGCTCTTGCAGTGGCTGTTCTCGTTTTCATTTCTGGTGGGGTGTTCGATCAAAGCCGCGGTTCTAGATGATGGCGGGTTGAT
>VGOX01000108.1 GCA_016875755.1 Chloroflexota bacterium | reverse complement strand
GCTGATCAATGCGGGTTGTTGGTGTTTCGTGTTTTTTCTGAACATGGACTGAGTATATTAATTTTTTGCGGTTTTGACGAGGGTTCTACCCTTTTTGCAGTCGAGTCAATAATGGGTCAGCACTGAAGCCATGATCAGCAACCCCGTCACACCCACATACACCGACCGTGACTTGAACTGGCTTATGAACGCAGCCAGTAGAATCACCGCCCCAACGGAACTAGCGAGCATGTAGCGTGAAAGAGAAGCAAAATCCGCATCACGATTGGAGAGAATCACGGGGACAAATCCCGCCACGACAGTGACCAAGCCCACCCAAAACGCCTCGCGCTGCCATTGGGCTGACTCTGTTTCTGAATCCGATTCCAGCGGACGGAGTTTCAAGACCAGCACGACCGCACCAACCGCCAGCAATGACAGCAAACCCGCGAAGAACCATTCCCGCAAGCGTTCGGGAGTATTCCATAAGTTGTAGAACGGCACTCCCCACGAAAGCACAGCCACTTCGAAAATATCTTTCAGCAGGGTCACTGCCCATTCAACGCCGACCAGCAACGGGTCCGAAAAGAAGCGGCTGATCTGGGCTCCCAAATCTGTCGCCTTGCGAGTCGATTCAAAGAAGAAAAATCGCCATGTCAAAAAGGCAAACGGACCAAGTGCGAACGGAAACCAAGTCATAAATCCGCGCTTGAGCCAATTACTCTCAGAACTGCGATATGCAAGCAGGAATATTATTGCAAAACGAAACACTTCCAAGCCGAGAAAATATTCGACAAACCCCAAATAGAAAACCGCCGTTACCCCAGCCAAAAACCACGCTGCAATTTTTTGAGCAGGCAGCAGCCCAAGCACTGCACGAACACTCAACGCAATCGAAAGCATGGCAAGAAACAAGCCAAACTGCTGCGCCTGATAATCAATGGCATTTGGTGTGGAAAGAAAACCAGGATAAAGCAGGAAAAGCGCCGATGCGATCAACGCTGCATTGCGCTGACGGGGCCAGAGCATTTGCAGCGTCCAAAGAAAAGCAAACGCGCCAAGCAGCCTGCACACATACACCGACAGGTTGTAATAAAACGGATCCAACCCAAAGATCGAAAACAAAGGGGACATGAGCAATGCGCGGATGGGGCGGTCGCTGGCATAAATGGCATGGAACACATCACCGCCAAATGCATTGGCGGAATACATCAAATACCAGTCATCGCGGAAATAGCCGAAGTGACTGATGTTCGGCAGATACGCCAACGCGGAAAGCAACAGCAAAAATAATACAGAATCCCACTTGCGCAGTCGAGACCAAAAATGCATTCGTTTCTCCAAACCGAATTTTACTTTACCGCGCGGCGCGAATCTCTTCCACCGCCGCCGGGTTCACCAGTGACGAGGTATCGCCCAACTCCAGACCCAGATACGCCGCACGGATCATGCGCCGCATCACCTTGGCGTTGCGCGTCTTGGGCAGATCCGAGACAAACAGGATGGATTTTGGCGCGAGTGGTTTGCCCATCTCAGCGACAACCATTTCATGCAATTGCCGACGAAGTGCATCGCTTCGCTCCACCCCCGGGCTGGTCACTGCGAAAAGGACCAGTTCACTACCCTTGACATCGTGCGGCACGCCGATCGCCGCGGCCTCTACAATGTCTGCGTGGCGGACGAGGATCGACTCCACTTCGGCGGGGCCGAGTCGTTTGCCCGCGATCTTGATCGTGTCATCTGACCGCCCGAGGATGTACCACAAACCGTCATTATCGATCGCGGCAAAATCGCCATGTACCCAAACATTCTCCCAGCGCGACCAATAGGTATCAAGATAACGCTGCTGATCCTTCCAAAATCCGCGCGTCATCCCGATCCACGGAGACCTGATAACCAGTTCTCCCACCACATTGCGGACGGGATTCCCGTGCTCATCGACCACGTCTGCGTCCATGCCGGGGCAGGCGGCAGAGAAGGCGCACGGTTTGAGCGGCAACAACGGATTGCCCATGACAATGCCGCCTGAAATTTCCGTCCCGCCTGAATAATTGATGATCGGACGTTTGCCCCCGCCAACCTTCTTGAACAACCACATCCACGGGTCGGGGTTCCACGGCTCGCCAGTGGACGCGAAGCATTTCAACGCAGAGAGATCGTGCTTCTTGAAATGCTCATCTCCATGCGGAATCAGAGAACGTATCAATGTCGGAGAGACGCCCATCTGATTGATTCTGTGCCTCTCGGCCAATCCCCACAAACGGCTCGGTGACGGAAAATCTGGCGCGCCATCGTAGAGAAAAACTGTCGCGCCAAGTAACAGCCCGCCAAACACCAGCCACGGGCCCATCATCCAGCCCATATCGGTCATCCAATAAATGACATCATCGACATGCACATCCGTCCCGAACGCCATATCCTGCGCAGCTTTGACGGGGAACCCGCAATGCGTGTGCAAAGCGCCTTTTGGCTTGCCCGTCGTACCAGAGGTGTAGATGATCATCAACGGGTCTTCAGCGTTCGTCTGTTCGGTTGCACAAACATCACTTTGAGAATCCACCAATTCGTGCCACCAGTGGTCTCTGCCCGCATTCATTTTGATTGGCTGCCCTGTGCGTCTCAAGACGATCATGTGCTGTAACGTGGGAATCTGCTCCGCCGCTTCATCCGCAATGGATTTCATCTCAACAGCTTTTCCGCGCCGAAATACACCATCTGCAGCAAAGAGCGCTTTGGCTTCTGCATCCACCATGCGCGAGACGATGGCGCCTGCACCGTACCCAGAGAACAACGGCAGGATGATGCCACCGATTTTTGCGATCGCGAGCAAGGCGATCACAATTTCAGGCGTCATCGGCATGAAGATGCCAATCGCATCGCCTTTGCCAAGTCCCAGAGCCCGCAGGGCATTGGCTGTTTTATTCACTTCTTTATAAAGTTCTTCGTATGTGAGCGTTCTCGTAGTCCCCTCTTCTCCTTCGAAAATGACCGCTGATTGTTGACCGTTGACCGCTGGCCATTTATCCACGCAATTGTGGACGATGTTCATCCTTCCATCCACGCACCATTTGGGGAATTGAATGCCTGCGGATAGGTCAACCACCTGTGAATACGGTTCGTAAAATTGAATATCGAGAAATTTCAAAACCGCATCAGTGAACCACGCCACATCGCTTGTGGATCTTTGCATCAGGTCATCGAAATCATTGATGCCATGCAAACGCATGAATCTGGTTAAGTTCGCATGTTCGATCTGTTCAGGCGTTGGGCGCCAGACGATCTCGCCGCCAAAGCCTGCGCTGAGCGAAGTCGAAGCGGTTAATTGTTCGGTCATGAACTCTCTCCTCTATATTTTCGGGAGTATACCCCTTCGAGGCACTTAGCCCCTGACTCCAAAATTGTTTCCGCTGATTCTATCCCAACTTGCTTTTATAATTGCCGCCAATTGGAGAAATCATGACACAAACTTTTCCCTGCCCCGCGTGCGGTGCGCCAAATGAACCTGAAGCAGGAAGCATCCGCATGACATGTGCATATTGCGGCGCGAACCTGACCATCCCTACGCCGTTGCGGACAAAGCCAAAAGCAACAGCGGCAAACTTGCCGCCGGAGCAAAAAGCAATTCCAGTTCCAGAGATCGATGCGGCGGACGTCATCCGCAAAGCACAACCTATTGCCATTGGCGCGTGGAATCTGTACGCCAGGTGGACGTGGATCCGCTGGCTTTTCCCCACCTGCCTAACGATCTTCATTCTCGGCTGTGTTGCGCTGGGATTGATCCCGTTAATTTGGAGCTTCGTTCGTTAGTGTGATCTTCACGAACAATCTTTCAATTGCGGTGCGGGCGAGATCTTGGGGGTTGGGAATATTATTTTCGATGCGAATTTTCATCGGCTTGGCAGCTTTGGGGACGTGTTTCAGATAATCTACCAAGCGCAGTTCAACCAGTTTCCCATCCGATGCAATCTCCGCAAATCCGTGCAGGTTCTTTCTCTTTAGCAGGATTTCAACCTCCGCACCGTCATTGAGATTGCGCCACCAAGTTCGGTTGCGGCTGGTAAGCACCCAAAGACAGTGACCCTCTTCATAGTAACCGACCGGGAGTGTATATTTCTTTTGAGTCTTGCGCCCCGTAACAGTGAGCAGCAGCATGCCCCCGCTCAGCAAACCGTGAAACGGTGAACGCAACACCCAGGACATAAAATCATTTCCATTCATAGCATCTCCATGACACGAGTGTAGCCAATCTGGCTGTAAACGTCATGTGTCAAAAATCATATTGCAGACTATAATCGCGCCAATCTATTTCGGAGGAACCATGTCCAACGTTCATGAATCCAAACACCCCCTGATCGCCCATAAACTATCCATATTAAGAGATAAAGATACCGAACCCAAGAAGTTCCGCGAACTCGTGAGAGAAATTGCGGGACTTCTTTCATACGAGGCCACCGCCGATCTTGCCACCAAACCTGTTGAGATCGAAACGCCGCTGGCAAAAATGACCGCCCAGCAATTGCAGGAAAAGATCGGACTGGTTCCCATTTTGCGCGCGGGGCTGGGAATGGTGGAAGGTATTTGGGAATTGATGCCCAGCGCCGAGGTGTGGCACATCGGTTTGTATCGTGACGAAAAGACACTCAAGCCTGTTGAATATTACAACAAACTTCCCATCGACCCGCGTGTTTCGGTCTGCCTGATCCTCGACCCGATGCTTGCCACGGGCGGGTCTGCCACTGCAACCGCAGAAGTGCTCAAACGCTGGGGCGTGACCAAGATCAAATATGTCGGGTTGATCGCTTCCCCGGAAGGCATCAAAGCCATGCAGGAAGCCCACCCCGATATTGACATCTACATCGCCGCCATTGACGATCACCTGAATGAACGCGCCTATATTGTCCCTGGCTTGGGTGATGCGGGTGACAGGCAGTTTGGCACGGGGTAGCTTTTAGTAATTGGCTGTTGGTGATAATTTTGATGGATGAGGTGTTCGGATGGCAAATGAATACGATCTTAAATCTGTGAAACTGCCGTACTTGGCGGGCGGAACGTTGAAACTATTTGCGGCGTTGGTCGAAGGTCCGCTGGGCGGATTGCTCACACCGTCGCTGTTCGAGAGCGCGGGCATCAACTGGCTGAGAAAACAGCACTATGATGAAAACCCGACGCACCATCCGATTCACCACACAGGCGAATTACAGAGTGAAGCGGCGGCTGTCCCCGCAAATGAACTTCCAGTGAGCGGCGTGAACATCAAAGGTTTTCAATTTGTAACGATCTATGATCTTGCAAAAGCCTATCGCAATGGAACAACCACACCCGAAGAAGTTGCCAAAAACATATTGAACGCCATCCAAAAAAGCGATAAGGGGGATAAACCCTTGAACGCCTTTATCGCAGTTGATCATGATGATGTGATGCGTCAGGCACGCGAGGCAACCCTCCGCATCAAGGCGGGCAAAGCGCTCAGCGTATTAGACGGTGTGCCTGTGGCGGTCAAAGATGAAATTGACATGACGCCCTACCCAACCACCGTCGGGACGGCGTTTCTGGGCAAGTCACCTGCTGCAACAGATTCAACCGTCGCTGCAAGACTGCGAAGCGCAGGCGCGTTGCTGATCGGCAAAACGAACATGCACGAGATCGGCATCAACGTCACGGGTTTGAATCCTGTGCATGGCACAACACGCAACCCGTACAATCCCAATCATTTCACAGGCGGAAGTTCAAGCGGCTCGGCGACAGCAGTTGCGGCAGGCTTCGTCCCCGCTGCCATCGGCGCGGACGGTGGCGGCTCGATCCGCATCCCTGCCGCGTTCTGCGGATTGGTCGGCTTGAAAGCCACCTTTGGACGCATCAGCGAGCATGGCGCGCATCCACTGGATTGGAGCATCGCTCACATCGGACCTCTGGCTTGGTCTGCAACTGACGCGGCATTGATCTACGCCCTGATCGCAGGACCCGACCCGAAAGACCCAACCTCCCTGCACCAACCGCTGCCGACATTACAAGGCTGGGACAACCTCAACCTCAAAGGTTTGAAGCTCGGTGTGTACTGGGAGTGGTTCCGCCATGCCGATGCGGAAGTGGTCGCCGCGTGTGAAGCGATGCTCAAGGAATACGAGAAAATGGGCTGCGAGATCGTCGAGATCACCATCCCCAACCTCGAAGCGAACCGCGTCGCGCACAGCGTCACCATCATCACCGAAATGGCGCAGGCAATGGCTCCGCACGCTGCAGAGCACAAAACCAAGCACGCCTTGGACGTGCGTATCAATCTGGCAATGGCGCGTCAACTTTCCGCAACCGACTACATCACCGCACAGCGCATCCGCACCCGGATGATCAATCACTTCAAACGCGCCTTCGAACGCGTGGATATGATCCTCACGCCCACCACGGGCATCGCCGCACCAGAGATCAAAAAAGGCGCACTGCCCGATGGCGAATCGGACCTTTCCACCACGATCGAGATCATGCGCTTTGCCACTGCCGCGAATTTCACAGGCTTGCCCGCCATCACCTTCCCTGTTGGCTATACGCAAAACGGATTGCCCATCGGGATGCAGGCGATCGGCAAAGCATGGGATGAAGTCAACCTGCTCCGTATGGCCCTCGCCGCCGAACAAGTTGTGGAACGGACAGAACCTCAAATCCATTACAAGGTACTTTAGACATGGCAAAAAATGCAGAACTAAAAACGAAAAAGACAGCCGCTAACGTCGACGATTTCCTGAACAGCATCAAGGACGAGCAAGTGCGCGCCGAATGTATGGAGATCGCGAAGATGATGAAGCAAGCCACAAAAGCCGAAGCAAAAATGTGGGGCTCCAGCATCGTCGGGTTTGGTGACTTCCATTACGAATACGCCAGCGGGCGCGAAGGCGATTGGTTTCTGCTCGGTTTTTCGCCGCGCAAACAAAACCTCACACTGTACATCATGGGCGGGTTGGAGCAACACGCCGCTCTGCTCAAAAAACTCGGCAAACACACCACAGGCGTTGGCTGTCTTTACATCAAAACCCTGGCAGACGTCGATAAAAAGACCTTGAAGGCGATCATGGCAGATGCCGTGAAAGACCTGAAACAAAAATGAGGCTCTTTGGGATTTCGCGTGGCGGTGCCATATATGGTGGTGCTCCGATTAAGCAAACCTGCGATAGCCTTCGATATCAAGGTAGAGCCGTTGGAACAAAGTTGTGTTGCGAAGAATGCCGTAACAG